>RFZR01000003.1 GCA_009920595.1 Alphaproteobacteria bacterium
CTCCGAAGGCAGAGGTCACACGTTCGAATCGTGTCGGGTGCGCCAAATTTTCATAAATTAATTCAGTCGCTTAACGCTCACGCCGCTGAGACGAGCGTGGCATATCTTGCCTATACTCTTTCACCTGATCGGGTCTGTCGCTGCCACGTCGAGTCATCACAACGAGAATCCGCCTCGCGGTCTGTTTGTCGAGAATTTGTGCTTGGCTCACTGAAAATCATTACTGAAAAATATTCTTGCTCGAGAAATGTCTTTTCACTGACGGGCGGAGGTAAACAAATGCAGGTCAACTGACCTACTGAACATCTGTGGATATATTTTCCATATATCGGATCAATGACTGCTTGAAATAAAAACACATGAGCTTCTCATGGTTCATATGATCGGTGGGAGACGTCGACCCATATCCCATGGCGATTTCTAAGATAGAAAATTTGATTAAAAGATCTGTTTGATCAACTGTGTCATATTTTATGATCGCGATCCCGATCTCATCCTTTGAGCGAACATCATGAGGCATTGAACCATTAATTTTTGCGAGGTAATTCTCAATAAGTCTCTGGAACTCGGGATCGCTACTGGTCAGCGAATTGCGTAAATTTAAGCTTCGCCCTTGTTCGCTTTTCCGATCAAAAATTGATACGACTTTTTGATGTTTATCATCGTTCTTCGCCACTTTAGGAGCTACCTTATGCTTGGCGACACACCCCTCGACCACCCGGCGGAGCGAATATAGCCCTTCATTCAATTAACGATTAGGATAGACTATATCCCTATTTTGATCGATTGGTCAATGCCATGAACCTCAGCCATAACCGGATGAATAAAAGAGTCATTGTTAAGAATCTCGAGAATTCGGCGATCTCTCAGCTTTCTGAGCAACGCCTCTCGATTGCACCCATAAATCAGGAGCGCTCCCTACGGGCTTTCATGCGCTTCAAATGTATCATTAAGGAATAATTCTTATTCTTTTATCGAATTAAAGCGCCACATAAGTTCGCCGCACCTTTATCTCGGCGAGAAAATGAACCTTTTAGTTTTTGCTCAGTGGCGTTTACGAGTAGCGGATCTCGAGCAAGAGATTTTCCACGACAGTCCAAATGTGAATTTGCTGATTCTCCTTTATGTTTTTGTCAGCGACAACATGATGGATCGAAAATCTTTACTTAAGCACTTCAACCTAGACCGAATTACAATGCGATGGCACATCAATTCATTGATCGAAGATGAATTGATTGCCGCTAATGAAAGCGCAACAGATCGTCGTCAAAAAGAATATTCTGTAACACCTCGTGGCATTCGATTATTGAAGGACTATCGCAATGAGGTGATAAAACGAACATTCTTATATGCAGAGTAGTTTGATCCTATATATTTTCTAACCTGCCGAGATTGATGGATCGGCATGTCTACCGCGTTGATCATTGGATTGATCGCTTAATCGATGATCTTTTGGTAGTGAGTGTTTCAGTCTCATGACGAGTAAATACAAATCACACCCGAGATCTTCAAATGATCAACCCGCTTTGCAAGGTCGATTAATGCTCAGATGAACGATACCTCGTTCATCATTTTCCAACAAAACCTTGCGGAAAAAATCACCGACATCGACAATATAATACGCCCGAAAATGTTTCTATTGCGCGCCTAAAAGAAGCTGACCCGACACGCTCCGAAGGCAGAGATCCCTGTCCCAAATCATGTCGGATATGGCAGTTTTATTTCACGCATCACCGGTAATCAGCCATAGACACATCCATTGACATCATTTGGGTGCCGATCGACCGCGCTGGATCCCTATCGGGTAAAATCCTGCCGCCGGCCGGTAATCCAATCGCCTTCGCCAAAAGTATAATGCACTTAAACGCGTTCGGTCCGGCTTAGGCTGCGTGGTTCTGGGTTCGCCGGAAAAGTGCCTTCCATAAAAATCACCTGTCAGGGAGAGAGCCGTGAATCGCAGTGTCCGAGAAGCCTTTTTGCCGCCTTCACGTCTTTTGCTCGGCCCCGGCCCTTCGCCCGTTGCGCCTGAAGTGTTGTCTGCTATGGCGGGGCCGACCATCGGCCACCTTGATCCCGCCTTCATCACCTTGATGGCGGAAATCAAAACCATGCTGCAAATGGCCTTTGCCACTCGGTATGGACACCTGTATTCTCAATCTCATTGAACAGGGCGATACGATTGTGATCGCACGCAATGGCGTGTTCGGAACCCGCATGTGCGAAGTGGCGATGCGCGGTGGTGCGAAAGTCATTCCGCTTGATTTCGAATGGGGCACACCCGTCAATCCACAGGCCATTGAAAAAGCATTGAAAGACAATCCTGAAACAAAATTTGTCGCTTTCGTTCATGCCGAAACATCAACCGGTGTTGTTTCGGATGCCGCCGCCATTGCAGCAGTGGCGCAACAACATGGCGCGTTAACGATTATGGATGCTGTGACATCACTGGGTGGCATTCCAATCAAGCTTGATGAATGGGGCATTGATGCTGTGTATTCAGGCTCACAAAAATGCTTGAGCTGTCCGCCGGGCCTGTCTCCTGTTTCGTTCAGTCAGCGCGCGGTCGATCACATCAAGAACCGAAAGTCGAAAGTACTTTCGTGGTTTATCGATGTCACACAAGTCATGGCCTATTGGGGCGGCGACAAAGGGCGTGCCTATCATCACACAGCGCCGGTCAATAGTCTCTATGCGTTGCATGAGTCACTGCGTCGCTTGCATAATGAAGGACTTGAAGAGTCCTATGCACGTCATCGCGCGGCCCATCAGCACCTTCTTGAAGGCTTAAAAGCGAAAGGCATCGAGATGCTCGTTGAGGAAGCAAATCGTTTGCCGCAATTAAACGCGATCAAGATCCCGGATGGGACTAATGATGCTTTATTTCGCAGCACGCTTTTGAATGAATTCAACATTGAAATCGGCGCCGGTCTCGGACCGCTGGCCGGAAAAATCTGGCGCGTGGGTCTTATGGGCGAAGGCGCGCGGATTGAGGCGGTGGATCGATTGCTGGTTGCCCTAAGCGCCGTGCTTGATGCGGAAACCGCCCGGAGCCTGCCTTTGGCCAGTTAAGCGGGGCGGTTCAATTCCGCCCTCCTTTCACCCGCAAAACATTCTTATAAATTTTCCAATATACTCAGCCGACGGTTGATTTCGGAGCCTGATGGTGGTCCATCACGGATGATGACCGCGTTTCGGAATCCACGGAACGTGACTGAGATGGGAATTGTTTAAGAATGTCGTCCTGGCCTGCTGATGCCTTCCGCTTTGCGCTTGTGGGCAACCCAAATTGCGGCAAAACCGCGCTCTTCAATATGCTCACCGGCAAGCGCCAGAAGGTTGCCAATTATCCGGGCGTAACGGTCGAGAGCAAGCGCGGCCGGTTGATTACACCTTCAGGTCGAAAGATGGTCGCCGTCGATTTACCCGGCACCTATAGTTTACGGGGCCGTAGCCCCGATGAAGCGGTGACACGCCGCGCAATCACGGGCGAGATGGAAGATGAGCCACGGCCGGATCTCATCATATGCGTCGTTGATGCGACGAATTTGCGGTTGAGCTTGCGCTTGGCGCTTGAACTCAAAGCCACCGGCGCACCCGTGATGATTGCGCTCAATATGGTTGATATTGCCAAAGCACGCGGCATCACGATTGATGTTGAAGGATTGGCGCGCGATTTCGGCCTTGCGATTGTTCCAACCGTCGCGGTTGAAAAATCGGGTGTCGATGTGTTGATCAAATTCATTGATCAAGCCGCTGCCGAAGCGCGCAATTATGGCCAAGCGCAATGGCATGAGCAAAGCGCAGAAGAGGTGCGCGCCGCACATCGCTTTGTTGATGAAAGCGTGAAGCGCAATGTATCAACACCGGCCCATGCCGACCGCTGGACACGACGCATTGACTCCATATTGCTACATCCGTTTTGGGGCATCCCTGTTTTACTCTTGGTTTTGTTTTTGATTTTCCAAGCCGTCTTCAGCTGGTCTGCACCAGCCATGGATGCCATCAAGGCAGGCTTTGAATTTCTAAGCGAAGTGATCAAAACCAATTTACCTCCAGGCATGTTATCAAGCCTCTTGGCAGATGGTGTGATCGCGGGTGTGGGCAGCGTTGTTGTCTTCTTGCCGCAAATTCTTGTGCTATTTTTCTTCATCGTCTTGCTTGAAGATTTTGGCTACATGGCGCGCGCAGCCTTTCTGATGGATCGCATCATTGGTGGCGTGGGCCTTCATGGCCGCTCTTTCATACCGCTTCTTTCAAGTTTTGCCTGTGCAATTCCCGGTGTCATGGCAACCCGCGTGATTGATAATAGACGGCAACGTTTTGCGACCATCATGATCGCACCTTTGATGACATGCTCGGCGCGCATTCCGGTTTACACGCTGATCATTGGCGCTTTCATTCCGGATACGAGTCTTTACGGGTTTATCAATGTGCAAGGGCTCGTGATGTTCGGACTTTATGCGGCGGGCATAATTTCAGCCTTTCTTGTCGCATGGGTTTTCCGCGTGATTGTTTGGAGTGGCAAGAGCGAGCCCTTCATCATGGAATTACCAAGTTACAAGCGCCCCTCTTTGCGCAGTGTGTTCATCAATGTGTTGCAACGTGGTTTCGTGTTCTTGCGCCGCGCGGGCACGACCATTCTCGCCATGATGGTGTTGATCTGGTTTTTAGCCAGCGTTCCCGGCGCTCCCGAAGGGGCAACAGAGCCCGCGATCAATTATTCCCTCGCCGGAATGATTGGTCATCTTTTGCAACCACTTCTGGCGCCAATTGGATTTAATTGGCAGATTGCCGTGGCGCTTATTCCTGGCATGGCCGCGCGTGAAGTAGCCGTTGGTGCGCTTGCAACAGTATATGCGATTGGATCCGACGAAGGCGCGCTCTCGCAAGTCATAGCCCATCATTGGCCGATCGCCACTGGACTATCATTGCTGGCTTGGTATGTGTTTGCACCACAATGTGCTTCGACCTTGAGTGTGGTTAAACGCGAAACCAATTCATGGCAGTGGCCGCTTGCGATGTTTCTCTATCTCACGGCCCTGGCCTATCTTGCCGCTTTCATTGTTTATCAAACGACGATTCATATCACCGGATAAAAGGACGAGATCATGTCAACAATGATCGAAATGGTGATTGTCTATGCCCTTGTTGCAAGCGCACTTCTCTATGTGATGCGCGGCTGGCTCATGAAACTTCTGTTCAAGAAAAGCACTCCATCGGAGGAAGGTTGCGGCGCATGCGAAAGCGGTGGTTGCGCCTCATGCAAAATACACAATATGCCTGATCCGAAAGCGCTCTGAGCAGACTGAAAGAGACGCGTATTTCAATCTTTACACGCCACACATGTTGTCGCCGTCGGGACCGCCTCTAGCCTTTTTGGCGCGATGGCCTCGCCACATTTGACGCAGATACCATATGTGCCCGCCGCGATCCGGCCAAGCGCCGCATCGATCGCCACGATTTCTTTGAGCGCTGCGACCTCTAATCCCTCAAGCTGTTCTTGACCCTCGAGATCGCCTGCCTGCTCTTCAAAATCGGCAGAGAGCGGCGCTTGCAGCGTCATATCGATAGAAGATACCCGTGCAGCGAGTTCTTCGCGTCTTGTTTTCAGCGCTTTTTTTGCAAAATCAAAATCACTCATCTTGGATCCCTACCTCAATTCAAAGGGGCGACAAGGATCACTGTAGAGACAAGTCGGTACTGGTGATTTGTGTTAGATCAAATCGTTGAAATCAGAAGGCAGAGCGGAAGGCGCCACCATCAACGAGAAGATTCTGGCCGGTAATATAACCCGCATGAGCACTCGCCAAAAAAGCTGCAATGCGCCCAAACTCCTCGGCGGTGCCAAGACGCTTGGCCGGAATCGAATTCATCCGCTGTGTGCGGATTTGATCCTCAGAAACCGATTGTTGCGCGGCTGCACGGGCAAAGTTGCTTTTAATCCGGTCCGTATCAAACATGCCCGGCAATACCGCATTGATGGTGACATTCGCATGCGCCACATCACGCGCAACGCCAGCCAAAAACGCCGTCAATCCGGCCCGCGCGCCGGAAGACAAATCAAGCCCGCTGATCGGTGTTAATACGGAAGCCGAAGTGATGTTGATAATACGTCCGAATTGACGCGCGACCATGCCATCAATGACACGTTGAATAAGTTCAATCGGCGTCACCATATTTTGGACAACCCCTTCAACAAGCGCTGAGCGATCAAGCGCGCGGAAATCGCGTAATGGGGGTCCACCATTATTGTTGATGAGAATATCCGGTTCTGCACAAGCCTCTAACAAACGGTCTTGCGTCACGCGCTCGGAAACATCGCCGACAATTTCAATAACATTTACACCTGTAGCTTTTCTAATTTCTTCTGCCGTTTCATGGAGGACTTCAGCGTTACGACCATTCAAAACCACTTCGCAGCCGGCTTCTGCCAATGCGAGAGCTGTGCCTTTTCCGAGTCCTTTGCTTGATGCACATATGATGGCTTTGCGCCCTTTAATTCCGAGGTCCATCGAAGTTTTCCTTCAGCTCATGAGATTTAAATGGGTCCGAGCGCTTGACGACCCAAACGATAGGACGCGGCGCGGCGGTGACCTTCCATACCTTCTGTCGCACTTTGCCGTGCCGCAGGCGGCGCAACAGCAGCAACACCTTTTTCATCAAGCCATTGATGGGTGCAGATTTTCAAATATGAACCGACCCATAGGCCTCCGGTATAACGTCCTGCTGCCATTGTGGGTAAGGTGTGATTGGTCCCGCAACATTTGTCAGAATAGACAACGCTTGCGAGCGTGCCAATAAAGAGCGAGCCATTGTATCTTCGTCGGGCACTACAGTAATCTCACCATAATCGCGCCACGCAGCACCTGCAACGTCGGCGGTTGAAAGATTAACGAGTTGACGTTCGATTTCTTTGAGCGTCGCTTCAGCCAAAGCGCGATCGGTTGTGATGAGACCAACACGTGTGCGTACATCATGTTCGGCTTGTGCGAGAAGATCGACCGCAATCATTTCGGGATTGCCTGTCTCATCGGCGAGCGTGAAAATTTCGCTCGGACCCGCAAGTTGATCAATGCCGACGAGACCAAACACCTGACGCTTCGCTTCATTCACATAGGCATTGCCAGGTCCCACAATCTTATCGGCTGCCGGAATCGACTCGGTCCCATAGGCCATCGCGGCAATCGCCTGTGCGCCACCGACGCGGAAGATTTGATCGGCTCCCGATAAATGACATCCGGCAATCATTGCGGGATGCGCGTTCGGCGGCAGACATGCGATGATATGATCGCAGCCCGCCACTTTTGCCGGAACGAGCGTCATCACGGGTGCGGATAAAATCGGATAACGGCCACCCGGCACATAGCACCCAACCGTTTCAATCGGGATCACGCGATGACCAAGATGAAGGCCTGGCAAAGATTCAATTTCAAGCGGTAAAATTGTCGCCTTTTGCGCTTCAGCGAATTTACGCACATTTTCAATTGCGAATTCGGTATCTGCACGCGTTTGCGGATCGAGCGCATCAAGGGCTGATTTCTTCTCGGCTTCGCTCACTTCAAAACGTTCAAGCTTTGCGCCATCGAACCGCTCTGAATAATGACGGACAGCCTCATCACCCCGCTGACGCACATCGGAGAGAATGTCTTTTACAAGTGTTTCGATGGTCGCGTTATCACTTGCTGCATCGCGCTTCGGCGCTTTGATCGAAACGAGAGAAAGGGACTTTTTCACAGGATGGCGCGTCATGACAGAATTTCCCAAAAACAAATCAGCTGACTTCTTTGTGATGTGTTTGAAGCATTGCCGGTAAAGATTGGCAAGTCACGGCGTCTCAAGACTCCGACGCCATAGAGCAAATCGGGCCTGCATCTATCGCATAGCGAAGCGTTTCAGCATTTCGGCAGACAGCAGGTAGAGAACAATGATCACAACAAGCGCGAGACAGACCGGCAACGGCAAAATCGTAAATCCGAACCACGCTCCAACGGAAGAGAAGGGGAGCGCAAGCGCGACCCCGAGCGCACAAAAGGTGGTCAATGTCAAAACCCAGTGCGGATGATCGTAAAAAAGAGAACCACGCGTCCGGATGATAAAAATCACGAGAACCTGTGTCGCAATCGATTCAATAAACCACCCAGTGCGGAAGGCTTCTACACCAAGTCCAAAACCGAGATGAAGACTTGCAAAAGTCGTTAGATCGAAAAGCGATGAAAGCGGTCCCATCACCAATGCAAAGCGGATAAGCGACGACATCGACCAGCGCTGCGGTTTCGCAATCACATCAGGGGCGACGCGATCAAACGGAATGCCGATTTCTGATAAGTCATAAAGAAGATTATTGAGAAGAATTTGCGTCGCAAGCATTGGTAAAAAGGGCAAGAAAAATGCCGCTGCCGCCATAGAGAGCATGTTACCGAAATTCGAACTTGCACCCATGCGCACATATTTCAAAATATTTGCAAAAGTCTGACGGCCTTCTTCAATACCATCGGCAACGACCGCCAAATCTGATTCAAGAAGAATCATATCGGCAGCCGCGCGTGCGACGCCGGTTGCGCCATCAACCGATAAACCAATATCGGCTGATTTAATGCCGGGCGCATCATTCACACCATCGCCCATAAAACCAACAATACGTCCAGCCTTACGCAAAGCGTCGACAACAATCACTTTTTGATCAGGAGAGAGGCGGGCAAAGAGATTTGTATTGCGAACTTTTACCGCCAAAGCGTCAAGCGATAAATTTCGAAGGTCAGTACCCGTGATCACCTCAGGTGAAGACAGACCCACCAGAGCCCCCAAGCGCCTTACAACCGCCGGATCATCACCTGACAAAATCACCACACGCACACCGAGCGCGCGCAAACGCTGCAGCGCAACAGGTGCGCTCTCTTTCGGCGGGTCCGCGAAAGTGCATAGTCCTTCAAAACAAAGGTCACGCTCATCTTCAGCCGTTGGATCGCGAACGGCATCGTTCCATGGACGCGACGCAATCGCGATGCTGCGATAGCCTTCGGAAGCCAGGCTATGAACGCGATTTAGGATTTCGCGACTCTTGGCATCATCGAGCGTCTTCTCTTGATAAGACGAACATATATTCATCACCGCTTCAGGCGCGCCTTTAACAATTAAAATCAAACCTAAAGGACCGTCAGCCAACACCGCGCCAAACCGTCTTTGATAGTCGAACGGATAGCGGCCGCGCTCTGTCCACTCTTGATCACAATCTGGCGCAGCGCTCATAAGGGCGAGATCAAGTGTTGTTTTATCACCTCCCAATCTTGCGGCGATGGAAGCAAGTGTTAGCACATGGGGATCATCGACACCTTCTGCATTGATAGAACGTGTCAGAGTGATTTTCGCAGAAGTCAGCGTCCCCGTTTTATCCGTACAAAAAACATCCATCGCGCCAAGATCGTGAATCGCGGACAACCGCTTAACAATCACATGTTTCTTTGCCATGCGCAGAGCGCCTCGCGACAAGGTTACTGTGGTGATCATTGGCAAGAGTTCAGGCGTCAGGCCGACCGCAAGCGCCACGGAAAACATCAAGGATTCGATGAGAGGGCGTCCAAAACCGATATTGGCCGCAAGAACCGCGAGCACAAGCACGGCTGCGGCGCGCGCAATCAAATAACCGAGACGATGCAAATCGACGTCAAAGGGAGAGAGCGCTTGCGCCTGATTCAATGCGCGTGCGGCTTTGCCGAACAATGTAGATTGACCCGTCGCCACCACCATGGCTGTGGCCGATCCGGTGATGACGATTGAACCGCGAAACAACGCATTGGTTGCTTCCGCCGGCTCACGCGATGACACAGGCTCCGGCGATTTGACCACACCGTAAGGTTCCCCCGTCAACGCTGCTTCATCAATGGTCAATGACGATGAGGTGAGAATCATCGCATCAGCCGGAACAATATCCCCGACATCGACTTCGAAGACGTCTCCCGGCACCACAGTCTCAACCGGCACAGATTTAAAAATGCCATCGCGTTTCACACGCGCATCCACTGCAACTGACTGGCGCAGCGCTTCAGCCGCGCGTTTCGCCCGCCCTTCTTGAAAGAGATCAAGCCCGATCGAAGCACTAAGAATGACGAGGATGATCAGGGCGCTCGCTGCATCCCCAGTCGTGACCGATACCAACGCGGCAAAAGCGAGAAGCAGGCTCATTGGCTCTAAACCGCGCCGAAGAACGAGCCTCAGAGGTCCAGTTTCGACGGCTTCCGGGTCCCGGTTTAGACCATAGAGGCGAAGACGCTCCTGAATTTCGGCAGAAGCCAAGCCATCGGGCCCCGAGCGAAGCCGATTTTCTCGATTGGCAGCAATTTCGAGCCAGAAAGGCGTTTCGGTCATACCTTTCGACCTATCACGAGCCTACTGCCGATCCCATTCGGAAGAGACATCACCTTTCGGTCAAAAAGGTTCCTCAAGACTCTCAGACGATGTGGACTTCACAAGGCCCGGCCCGTGGCCCTAAACCTAGGTGCGACTGGCCCGCTAAGGTGGCACCAGACTGACCGGGAATCCGGACGCACATAGATTTAAGGGAGCCTGAAACCATGAAAATGACGACCGAAGAAGCCTTCGTCAAAACCCTCCAGATGCATGGCATCGACAATGCCTTCGGCATTATCGGTTCGGCCTTTATGCCGATGCTACACCCGCGCCTCGGGCAAAATGTCGATGATGATCGCGCAGAATGGCCCGGGCATCACCAATTTCGTGACCGCGGTCAAAACGGCCTATTGGAACCACACACCGCTTCTCTTGATCACGCCTCAAGCGGCAAACCGCACCATTGGCCAAGGCGGTTTCCAAGAAACCGAGCAGATGGCGCTCTTCAAAGACATGGTCGCCTATCAGGAAGAAGTGCGTGATCCGATCCGCATTGCCGAGGTGTTGAACCGCGTCATCATGAATGCAAAGCGCCTCTCGGCACCTGCGCAGATCAACATCCCGCGCGATATTTGGACTCAGGTTGTCGATATTGAATTGCCGGTGCCGGTTGAATTTGAACGGCCTTCAGGCGGCTCTGATGCGATTGCTGAAGCCGCGAAGCTTCTCTCGGAAGCAAAATTCCCCGTTATTCTCAATGGCGCCGGCGTTGTGATTGGCGGTGCGATACCGGCTTCAATGGCGCTTGCAGAAAAACTCGATGCGCCGGTTTGCGTTGGCTATCAACATAATGACGCCTTCCCCGGCTCACACCGTTTGTTCGCCGGCCCGCTTGGCTACAATGGTTCGAAAGCGGCGATGGAATTGATTTCGAAAGCCGATGTTGTGCTCGCTCTTGGCACACGTTTGAATCCGTTCTCGACGCTTCCGGGTTACGGTCTTGATTACTGGCCGAAACAAGCCAAGATCATTCAGGTGGATATCAATCCGAACCGCATCGGTCTCACAAAGAAAGTGACAATCGGTATCGTTGCAGATGCGAAGAAAGTGGCTGAAAGCATTCTTTCGAAATTGTCACCCAACGCAGGCAACGCAGGCCGTGAAGAGCGCAAAAATTTGATCTCAACAACCAAGTCACGTTGGGCGCAGGAACTTTCTTCGATGGATCATGAGGATGATGATCCGGGCACGACATGGAACCAACGCGCACGCGCGTCTAAGCCCGACTGGATGAGTCCACGGATGGCCTGGCGCGCCATTCAATCGGCACTCCCGAAAAACGCGATCATTTCATCGGACATCGGTAACAATTGCGCGATTGGCAATGCCTATCCGACCTTTGAAGAAGGCCGCAAATATCTCGCACCGGGTCTCTTTGGTCCGTGCGGTTATGGTTTGCCTTCCATCATCGGTGCGAAGATTGCGTGCCGCGATGTGCCAGTTGTTGGTTTCGCGGGCGATGGCGCGTTTGGCATCGCTGTTACCGAATTGACCGCGATCGGTCGCAAAGAATGGCCGCCGATCACGATGGTTGTCTTCCGCAATTATCAATGGGGTGCGGAGAAGCGCAATTCCACGTTATGGTACAACGACAACTTCATTGGCACTGAGCTTGATCCTGAAGTGTCCTATGCCGACATCGCCAAGGCTTGCGGCTTGCAAGGTGTGAAAGCACGTACGCAAGACGAATTGCGCGATGCGCTTGCGAAAGCGGTCGAAGATCAGATGAAACATGGCAAGACCACATTGATCGAAGCCATGATCAATCAGGAACTCGGCGAACCCTTCCGTCGTGATGCCATGAAGAAGCCGGTTGAAGTGGCAGGCATCAGCGCAAGCGACATGCGCCCGCAAGTTCTTGCTTGATCAAAACGAAATTTCAAAAATACAAAACCCCGGATCAAAAGATCCGGGGTTTTTTATGGACTGTCTCGATCATAAAAAAATCCGCTGTCATCAAATCGCAACATGAATCCGCTTTTAGCGACATTGATTTGTAGAATCGCTTCATTTCAAAAAGCGAGGTGTCATGCGGGTCCTAATCGTAACCGATGCCTGGCGTCCCCAAGTCAATGGCGTTGTCCGGACATTGGAGCGCTTAAAAGTCGACGCCCAAAAACTGGGTGTTGAAATTCGCTTCGTAACGCCGGCCGATTATTCTTCGACACCTTTGCCGGGTTATCCTGAAATCCGGCTTGCTCTCACTTCACCACAAGCGGTGAGCGAGGCGATCGAGATGCATAAACCAGACGCGCTCCATATTGCGACAGAAGGACCTCGCGGCTGGATGGCGCGACATGCTGCGTTGCGCATGGAGCGTCCTTTCACCACCTGTTATCATACGCGTTATCCGCAATATGTCGCAGCACGCTACCCCGTACCCCCAGCGCTTACTTATGGCGTTCTAAAATATTTTCATAATGCAGGCGTAACCACGATGGTCGCCACCGAAGCCTTGCGGGATGAATTGCTGAAGGAAGGATTCCGTTCCTGTTCTCTCTGGTCGCGCGGCGTTGATTCGGATCTGTTTCGGCCCCTTGCCGATGCGCCTGATAATCATCCTCGTCCAATTTTTCTTTGTGTCTCTCGCTTGGCGATTGAAAAAAATCTCGAAGAGTTTTTATCGCTCAAGTTACCTGGCACCAAAGTGATGGTTGGTGACGGTCCTGATCGCGCACGACTTGAGGCGACCTATCCCGATGCGATCTTCACAGGCGCCCTTTATGGCGAAGCGCTTGCCGCTGCCTATGCATCAGCCGATGTCTTTGTGTTTCCAAGTCTGACCGAAACCTTCGGCAATGTGCTTTTAGAATCACTTGCCTGTGGAACACCTGTCGCTACTTTTCCAACCGATGGCCTTGTGCCTTCAATCATCGACGCCAAAGTGGGCATTGCCCATCAAGATCTTCGAAAAGCCGCTATTGCTGCCCTATCGATCAAACGCGACACATGTCGCCAATTTGCGCTTCATTATTCATATGAAAAAGCAACGCTTCAATTCATCGACAATGTCAAACGCGCGTGCCGCCATTCATTGGCGCAGGCCGCATGACAAGGTCGTAACTTAAATTTTTTGAAATTGTCATGATCCTGTCATCTAAATAATGTGACAGGGTTGTCATGGAACAGACTCGATTCTCATATTCGGAAGCTTCTCAACCCCTCATGCAACAACTGGCGATTCGTGCTGTCGAGCGCGTAACGGGCCAGCCCGCATTGAAGAAGCTTTATGAATTGAATCGGGCTCACCCGATCGAAGGTGAAAGCTTTTGGCAGGCGGCCGTGCGTTTGCTCGAACTTACAATTCCACTTGACCCGATCGCATTAAATGGCATTCCGAAAACAGGCCCCCTCGTTATCGTAGCCAATCATCCCTATGGCGTTCTGGATGGTATCGCAATCTGCTGGTTGATGGAGAAAGTACGTAAAGATTTTCTTGTTCTGACTCACGCCGCACTCCTGAGAGCGCCTGAAGCGCGTCCTTATCTTTTGCCTGTTGATTTCTCCGGAACGGCCGAAGCCACAGCGGCCAACCTCGATACAAGAAAGAAAGCGCGCGCGCATCTTGATCAAGGCGGCGCTATTGTTGTGTTTCCGGCGGGCGCTATTTCGACATCACCTGATCGTTTCGGACAAAAGCCAGCGACTGATTGGCCTTGGCAACCCTTTACAGCCCAATTAATTCAGCGCTCCCGGGCACCGGTCGTCCCGATTTTCTTTCATGGCCAAAATAGTCGTCTCTTTCAAATTGTCAGCCATATGAGTTCAACATTACGGCTCGCACTCATTTTTAAAGAGGTGCGAGATCGAATAGGGTCATCACTCGCAATCACAATCGGTGCGCCGATTGTGCCCGAGATCATCGCGCGTTTCACGGATCGAGGCACATTGACAACTTTTTTACGTCAAAAAACTTATGCGCTCGAGGCTGTGAAGTCTCAGGCACAGCCTTCACATTCTTGGCACGACGCAGAGATGTGGGAAGAGCTTGAGACCTTTCCGCGAGCGCTCTAATCACCTTAACCAACAAACACCCTCGCGGTCATGATCGCTTTTCGTTGCGAAAGAGCTGTCAGAAGCTCAACATCGTCGCACCTTCTATAAACGATCGATCATTGACGAACATTATCATGAGCAGGTGTTGACTCCCGGCGCTCATCACTAATTTGAGCCGGGCCTTTAGGGTTTGGCGCGGCAATTATGCCTTTGCATGGGATGGATCCACACACTAGGACTTAATCTCAATTAAATCCTTCTCCCCATGAGACCGCATCCCGCAATGCCGCCAATCCTTGTCAGCCATCCGGTTTTTCATACGCCGCGCCACACGGGTCGCCATCCTTTAGCAATCCGGCGTGTGGGGGCTCTGATCGATGTTCTTCATGCGCTCAAATGGTTAGCGCCCGATCAATATTGTGAAGGCGAAGCCGCTTCGCGCGAGATGTTGCTGGCTTTTCACGATGGAGCCTATCTCGATGCTCTCCTGCAGGCGAATGATCCCGATTGCGATCAAACGCTTTTGCGTGAAAAATTCAAAATCGGTACGCTTGATAATCCGATCTATCCCGGCCTTTTTGAGCGAACATCTTTACTTATCGGCTGCGCCACGCTTGCCGCTGATCTTGCGCTTCAAAAACGCACGGTGTTTTTCTCGGCCGGAGGAACGCATCATGGTCGGCCTGATCGCGCGAGTGGTTTTTGTTTCACCAATGATCCTGTTTTTGCGATCAAGCATTGGTTGGGTAAAGGCCTTGAACGTGTGGCCTATATTGATTTTGACGCCCATCATGGTGATGGCGTTGAAGATGAGTTTTTCGATGATCCGCGTGTGCTCACAATTTCAATTCATGAACAGAAGCGGTGGCCGAATAGTGGAGTGGCCTCAACCGAAAGCGCGCTCAATTTTCCGGTTCAAAAAGGATTTGATGATCAGGAATTTTCGCTCCTGCTTCGCAAGGAGATTCATCCGGCGCTTAATCGATTCAAACCCGAAGCCGTATTGGTGATGAGTGGTGCGGATGCGTTGCAAGATGATCCGCTTTGCGGCTTGGCGCTCTCAATTCCGTCGCTTCGTAACGCGATCCTATCGATACTCGATCATGCGCCTATCCGTATGATTGTCGGCGGCGGTGGGTATAATCCGTGGAATGCGGTCAGACTTTGGGCTTCGCTTTGGGCGCGGCTCAACGCTTTTCCGATCCCCCATCCGCTTCCCGATGAGGTGCGCGCCATTCTCGAAGGGCTAGAAGCGCCGCGAATTCCGAAAGACCGGGTGCGGCCCGAATGGCTTGAAAGACTTGACGGCTAAAACCGCGCCCGGGACAAAGGGAACATGATCAAATCCTCCTTCGACATCATCGTCTGCGGCAGCCTCCATCTCGACATCATGGTTGATGCGCCGAATCTGCCACGCATCGATGAAACGGCGGTCGGAACAAAATGGGGTTATAAATGTGGCGGCAAAGGCGGCAATCAGGCGGTGATGAGCGCAAAGCTCGGCGCGCGCACCGCGATGATTGGGCGCGTCGGACAAGATGACTTCGGCACCCGGCTTTTCGCTCATCTAGACCGCGCGGGCGTTGATCGCCGCGAAGTCGGCGTCGATCCGGTCGCTGGCTCAGGGATGAGCGTTGCGATTGTAGAAACGACGGGAGATTATGGCGCGGTCATCGTTTCGGGTTCAAATCTCGCCATTAACCCGCAAGATGCGGGCGCGGCCTTCACCCGCCTTGGCGGCGCACCGATCCTGATCCTGCAAAATGAGGTGCCTGAGGCGGTCAATCTCGCGGTGGCGCGAGAAGCGAAAGGGGCCGGCGCACGGGTGATCCTCAATGCCGCGCCCGCCCGCGTTTTATCCCAGGAACTTATTGAATTTATTGATATTTTAGTCGTAAACCGGGTCGAGGCGGCGATGCTTTCGGGTCGCGCGATCGAAACGCCGGAAGACGCGATTGGTGCTTTACCCGCGCTCGGTCAAGCGCATCGCGATGTCATCGTGACTTTGGGTGCTGGCGGTCTTGTGGTCGGCGCGCGGGAGTCCACGCCACATTTCATTCCGGCAACGCCCGTAAAGGTCATTTCAACCCATGGTGCGGGCGATTGTTTCATCGGCGCGCTTGGTCTTGCTCTGGCCCACGGAGAGGCGCTTGAAGCCGCTGCCGCTCACGCGAGCCGGATTGCGGCACGCTTTGTGTCTCTCTCGGAAGACGCGCGGGAAACCGCCACGCTTGACGTATAAGGGTTGGGACCAACCCCAACCAGGCCGCAAGGCATATAAACGACGCAGAAATCGTAGCTTCACGCCATTGACACGAGACTTTGGTCCGATAGCTTACCGTCCCGACGAGCGAGAACAGCGCGTCGAAACATAATGGGGAGAAACTCAATGAAGGTTGATCTATACAACCATATCTTCAGCAAAAAGACCGACCGGCGCAGCCTCTTGAAAGGCGCTGCTGGCGTCGCAGCGCTGAGTGCTACGGGCGGGCTTGGCGCGATGACTGTTCCCGCTCAGGCTGCTGGCAGCCTGCGTGCTGACATCTTGAAAATTCCGGGCGTGCCGATTGGCAAAAAGTTGGTGAGATGTGCCTTGGTGCGACGAAAGAAGTCGTCAAGCAAGGTGAATTCAAAGGTGTTGAATTGTCCTTCATGGGCCTCAACAACCAGAACCTCCACAACCTCCTCTTCCGCGGCTTCTTGAAGCCATGGGAAGCCTATACAGGCGCAAAGATCAATTGGATCGATCTTGCACAAGCCGATTACAACGCACGTCTGCAGCAATCGATTGCAACAGGCACTGTTGATTTCGACATCGTCGAAATGGGCGCGCCATTTGAAGGTGACGTATGCGGCAAGGGCCTCGCTTCTGTGATGCCTGATTGGGTCAAGAAGTCCATCGATATGGATGACTATGTCGGCTATCTCAAAGCGCCCGTTGGCACATGGGAAGGCAAGACCTACCGCATCTCGATCGACGGTGACTGCCATAACTTCAACTATCGCACGGATTACTTCACCGATGCCGACCTCGCGAAAGCGTGGAAAGCCGAAGGTCACAAAGGTGAGTGGGGCGTGCCGAAGACCTGGCAGCAGGTCAATGAAGTCACGAAGTTCCTTAAGGGCAAGAAGATCAAGGGTCAGGATGCTTATGGCTATCTCGATCCGACCAAGGGCTGGGGTGGTTTCGCGTTCTACTTCCTTGGTTCACGCGCAACAGCCTATGCGAAGCATCCTGATGACAAAGCATGGTTGTTTGATGCCGATACAATGAAACCGCGTATCAACAATCCGGCTTGGGTCCGTGCGATTCAAGACGTTGTTGATTGCTTGCCTTCAGAACCCGCTGACCAGCTCAATGCTGATCCGGGCACAACCGCGTTCCAGCAATTCCTCGCTGGCACAGGCTCGATGCTCGCATGGTGGGGTGACGTCGGTTCGATGGCGAAGACATCGGATTCGTCAGTTGTGGGCGATGTCACGGGCTTCTCGATCCTTCCAGGTTCGGATGACGTGTATAACTCCAGATGCCGACTCGAAGAAGCAGAAGGCCGCATGGTCAGCTGCAGCTCATCTTGGTGGCAAGGACATCTCGCTCTGGTGTGCGGCCTATCCGTCAGGCTTCCAGCCTTACCGTAACTCGCACTTCAACGTCGATGAGTGGGTGGGTGCTGGCTACGACAAGCCGTTCATCTCTTCCTATCTGAAGTCGGAAGCAGACAGCTACAATCACCCGAACGCAGCGATTGAGCCGCGTATCCCGGGTATCTTCCAGTACTACAGCGTTGCGGAAGATGAGCTCGCCAAAATCTATGCCGGTAAGACAACGGCACAGGCTGGCGCGGATGCGATTGCAGCAGCTTGGGAAAAGATCACGGATCAAATTGGTCGCGAAAAGCAGATCAAGCTTTATCGCGCTTCGCTCGGTCTCTGCGGTGTTTAAAAACATCGCCAGCCTCTCACATCTCTTCTTTAGACTCTCCGGCCGAACGGGCCAGCCATTCAGAATAGGCCATGACCCAATCGTCTTCCGCTTCCCTTACTTATTCAGCACCTGACTCGCGCCATATGCTGGGTCGCGGGCTCGTGATCATCGCAAGTGTTGCGCTCGCCATTGTTTTTATTTTGCAGTCCCTCAGCGCTGCTGGTGTTTTTGAACTCGGTTTTGAGGATTGGCGTCCCTCACTCTACGCCTATACGCTCTGGGCTATTGCACTCGGCATTGGTCAAGTTTTAACGCGCGGCGAAGCCGGCTACAAAGCGCTCTTTCTTTTGCCCGCTCTTCTTTTCACCATTGCGATGGTGATTTTTCCGACCGTATTCGGCCTCTATATTGCCTTCACCGATTGGAATTTGAGCGCGTTTGAAGGGCAGAAATTCAACGGACTGGATAATCTGCGCGCGCTCATCGCCGATCCCTATTTCTGGAATGCGCTACGCAATATGGTGTTCTATGTCGTAAGCGTGTTGGGCCAATACGCACTGGCTTTTGGTTTGGCGCTTTTGTTGAACGCCGATATTCGCGCGCGACGTTTTTTCCGGATCGCATTTCTGTTGCCCTTCATGCTCTCGCCCGTGGCCGTGAGCTGGATGATTGGCAAATCACTGATGGAATTTCGCTTCGGTCCGCTTGCCGCTTTAATGCGTCACATCGGCTGGGACAATCCGGCATTCTTCACCAATCCATGGACCGCGCGTTTCTGGATCATGGCGCTTGATGCGTGGGTCTGGATTCCGTTTATGATCATTTTGTTGCTTGCCGGTTTGCAGGCAATGCCGAAAGACATCCAAGAAGCCGCGCGTGTGGATGGCGCGACCGGATGGCGCGCCTTCTGGAACATCACATTTCCCTTGATGTTACCGGTAAGCATCACAACGATTGTTCTGCGTATCATCTTCCAATTAAAACTTGCCGATATCGTCATCAACACCACATCGGGTGGCCCTGGCGGTGCAACAGACACGGTTTCGAGTTTCATTTTCCGTGAGTATCGCGACCGTTCGAATGTCGGCTACGGGACGATGATTGCCGAAGTCTATCTGATCATCATCATCATCTTCATCACACTTCTCCTGAACTTCGTCGGTAAATTTATGCGTCGGGAGCCTCAATCATGAGTGAAGGGATGACAACAAGTCACGCGCGGCCCTGGACATGGAGTCGAACGACCACGCAGGTGTTGATTTATGCCGCTTTGATCACTTGGGCTTTCATCTGCCTGTTTCCGATTTATTGGACCTTCACAACCTCTTTCAAAACGGCGGTGAATGTCACGCAGGGCCATATTATTCCGTTCACAGCGCAATTCCCGGGTGATTGGAAAGGCTGGCGTTCTTTGGGCCTATCGCCAGATACGATTTTTTTGATTGGCGCGCCTGCTGCCTATGGTCTCGCGCGGTTTCGCTATAAATTTGGGCCTTGGCGCAATAAGGACATTTCGTTCTTCTTCTTGTCGCAACTTTTGTTGCCACCGGTTGTGCTCGCGATGCCCTTCCTTGTGCTCTACAAACAATTAGCACTTCTCGATAACATGTTCGGGCTTATTCTTGTTTACACCTTGATGGTTCTGCCCATCGTGATCTGGATCACGCGCGATCAATTCGAAACGATTCCTGTTGAACTTGAACAAGCAGCCCTTGTTGATGGCTGCACCGTGTGGAGCGCCTTTTTCCGCATCGTTCTTCCCATTGCATTGCCGGGCCTGGTTGCCGCGTTCATTCTTTCAATCGTTCTCTGTTGGAATGAATATTTCTTCGCGGCTTTGCTCACGGGCACCAATGCACGCACTTTACCGGTCATGGTCGCAAGTCAAACCGGTTCGCAAGGCATCAGCTGGTGGTCGATGGCGGCTCTCTCCTCCGCTGCAATTTTACCTCTGGTGCTCGTCGGTATTTTCTTTGAACGCTATATCGTCAAAGGGCTCACCGCTGGCGCTGTTAAGTGATATAATCTTTTTTAAGAGTGAGTGAGAATGACTGCGAAATTCCGCAAAGTGTTCGGCAACACAAAACCTGTGATCGCGATGGTTCATATCGGCGCGCTTCCGGGTTCGCCGCTTTATGATTCTGAAGGCGGGTTGGAGCGTTTGATTGCTGATGCGCGCAAGGATCTCACGGCGCTTCAAAATGCGGGCGTTGATGCCGTGATGTTCGGCAATGAAAATGATCGTCCTTATGAATTCAAAGTTGATACCGCTTCAACGGCGACGATGGCTTTCATCATCGGCCGTTTGAAATCCGAGATCACAGTGCCCTTTGGTGTGAATGTGTTGTGGGATCCGATGAGCACAGTGGCTCTGGCGGCGGCAACGGGTGCGGCTTTTGTGCGTGAGATTTTCACCGGCACTTATGCATCTGATATGGGGCCGTGGACTCCGGATGCGGGTGCAGCGATGCGCTATCGTGATCGGCTTCACCGCAAAGACCTCGCGATGCTTTACAATGTATCTGCCGAATTTGCAGATTCGCTTGATCGGCGCAGCCTGCCGGATCGCGCACGCAGTGCAGTGTTCTCAAGCATCCCCGATGCGATTCTTGTTTCAGGCGCGATTACAGGCGAAGCAGCAGCAATGTCTGATTTAGAGGCGGTCAAGAAAGTTTTGCCGGATACGCCGGTTCTCGCCAACACAGGTGTGAAACACGCGACGGTTGCCGATGTGTTCCGTGTGGCTGATGGCTGCATTGTCGGCTCATCCTTGAAAGTCGATGGCCACACATGGAATGCGGTTGATCCTGCGCGCGCGAAAGATTTCATGGATCGCGCCCGCGCCGCGCGCAAAGGCTAATCTTATGGCTAAAGCATCGAAGACTCTCTCGCCGAAAACACGCCTCGCGCAATCACTCGAACAATTGATGCTGATCCCGGGCCTATGCGGTCATGAAGGTCGTGTACGCCGTCACATCGCGCGTGAATTAAAAGCGCTCGGTGTTGAGTATTGGAGCGATCGACTCGGCAATCTCATCGCGACAATTGAAGGCACAAAAGGCGCACCCGAGATCATGCTTTACGCACATATGGATCAGCTTGGTTTGATCGTGCGTAAAATTGAATCAAATGGTTTGATCCGCGTCGAACGTGTCGGCGGTGTGCCTGAACGTGCACTCGCGTCTCAAGAAATATTGCTTTGCGTTGGTGAGGGCAAAGATGTGCCCGGTGTCATCGCAAACAAAAGTCATCATGCAACAACGCCGGATGAAAAATATAGAGTTATTCCCTATCAAGATCTCTATATTGATGCGGGGTTTTCATCAGCAGATGATGTGCTGAAAGCCGGAATTGATATTGGGACGCCTGTTGTCTATCGGCCTCATTGCGTGAAACTCGCGGATGATCGGATCGCGGGCACCTCGGTCGATGATCGCGCGGGCTGCGCGGTCGTTCTTGAAGTTGCGCGCGCTTTGCTTGAGACAAAAAAGCGCCCGACCGTTCACATCGTTTTCTCCGTGCAAGAAGAATTCAATCTCCGTGGTGCAGTGACCGCCGCGCAGGCGCTCATGCCCGATATTGCCATCCAGATTGATCTCATTCTCGCGAATGACACGCCCGATATGGCTTCACGCGGCGATGTGAAACTCGGTGGTGGCCCGGCGATGGGTCTTTATAGTTTCCACGGGCGCGGTACGCTCAATGGCACCTTGCCGCATCCCGCAATTGTATCGCTGATGGAAAACACCGCGAAGACTTTGAAAATGCCGTTACAACGCAGCGCTCATATCGGCGCTCTGACGGAATCATCTTATGTGCAATTGATCGGTTCAGGCGTTGCGGTAATCGATATGGGCTTTCCCTGCCGGTATACCCATTCATCTCTTGAAATGTGCGATGTGAATGATCTCGTACAGTTGAGTACGCTGCTCACCGCCGCGATCACAACGGTGGATGCAAAATTCAATCTCGATCGCGACTTTTACGAACAGTGAGATGCGGTCCTGAAGGCTCAGATCAATGAGCCATTCACAAGCGCGCGACCTTCCGAATCAAAGAGATGACACACATTTGCGGGCAACGAGATCGTGACAGTTTCACCTATTTTCTGACGCGCCAAACCATCCGCTTTCACGACGCATTGCGCGAGCGCGCCGGTCTCGACATAGAGCATCGTCTCGCCACCGAGATGTTCGGAAAGTGTGACCTTACCCGCAATTGAATTTTGCGCGCCTGATGTAACAAGTTCAATATGTTCTGGCCGAATGCCTAAAGTGACTTTGCCTTTTGGCAGCGTCTTTCCATGCGTATCAACGGAAATCGTTGAACCGCCTTGTAGCAAAACGCTCGCAACGCCATTCGCGACATCCGTGACTTCACCAGGCATCAAATTCATTTTCGGACTGCCGATGAAGGTTGCGACAAAGAGATTATTCGGGCGATGATAAAGCTCGAGCGGACTGCCCACTTGCTCAATCTTTCCGGCGTTCAACACAACGATCTTGTCGGCCATCGTCATGGCTTCAACCTGATCATGCGTGACATAGATCATCGTGGCTTTGAGATCATTATGCAGCTTGGCGATCTCGATCCGCATTTGCACACGCAGCGCCGCATCGAGATTCGACAAAGGCTCGTCAAACAGAAACACATCTGGCTCGCGCACAATCGCACGACCAATGGCGACGCGTTGGCGTTGACCTCCGGAGAGCTGCGCCGGACGGCGATCAAGATAATCTTTCAGTTGCAAAAGATCGGCCGCTTTGTTTGTGCGGGCATCAATTTCGGCTTTCGGCGTTTTGGCCATCTTCAACCCGAAGGCAATGTTCTCACGCACGGTCATATGCGGATAAAGCGCATAGGATTGAAACACCATCGAGATGCCGCGCTTGGCCGGCGGCAAAGGCGACACATCCTTGCCGCCAATTTCAATGACGCCGCCTGACATGTCTTCAAGGCCCGCCACCATGCGCAACAAGGTCGATTTGCCACAGCCTGAGGGGCCGACAAACACGCAGAATTCGCCATCAGCAATATCGAGATCCACGCCGCGGATCACTTCGACATTGCCGAATGATTTGCGCACTTTGCGCAAAGCCAACCCTGCCATAATCACCCACTCCCCAATTCAAATCCCGCTTGGTGGTGCTTTTGCCGCGCCAAGCTCATTATTATCCGAACAGACTGCGATTTTTTCTCGCCTCGAGCAAGCGCTCGTCTCGCCGCATCCCTCATTCAGTTCGAAAAAATTATCGCCTTAGCGCGCCAACAAAGCATCGACTTCGGCACGCTTCGGCATCGCGGGCGCGGTGCCCGCGCGCGTTACCGCAATCCCCGCAACAGCACAGCCAAACCGTGCCGCCGCAAGTGGGGCCTGCCCTTCCGCCAAAGCGGCCGCAAAGCCACCATTGAACGCGTCACCGGCTCCTGCTGTTTCAAGGACAGGCGCAACATGGAAAGCGGGGATCAGTTCCGAGCGGTCTTTGGCATGAAACAACGCACCCTTCTCACCCAGCGTGATCAGCGCAACGCCTACGCCTTTCTGCAAAAGCGCATCGCCCGCGCGTTTAGCGTCCTCAATCGTTTCGACCGGAAAGCCCACCATCGCCGCCGTCTCGCTTTCATTCGGCGTGATGTAATCAACAAGCGGATAGATCGCCGGATCAAAAGGTGCGGCCGGTGCGGGATTAAACACCGTGATTACGCCCGCCCCGCGTGCGATTTTAAGCGCCGCAAGCGCAGCTTCCGCCGGTTGCTCCAATTGAGTCACAAAAACGCGCGAGGATCGAATGGTGTCCGCTGCCGTTTCGACATCGGCGACAGAGATATCGCCCGCCGCGCCCGGCACCACGATGATGGCGTTTTCGCCATTGACCTCATTCACATAGATGAAGGCCGCGCCCGTTGGCGCCGTCGATGAGCGCGCGACTTTGGCATCAATGCCCTCGGCGGCCCAGGTTGCCATCGCGATGTCGCCGAAGGAGTCCTGCCCAAGGCGGGAGATGAAAGTGGTCTTGGCTCCCGCGCGTGCAGCGGCCACCGCTTGGTTCGAGCCTTTGCCGCCCGGCCCCATGGCAAAGCCCGACCCCATAATCGTTTCGCCCACTTGAGGCATACGCCCTGACCGGAAAGCCAAATCCGCCACAAAAATCCCGAGGATTGAAACGCCCATCGAAACGCCTTGCGCCATGCTCCACCCCTTGTCGCGCCATTTTTATACGCGCGTCTTTGGACCTTAACCGGAAGCGACACTACGGAGCAGGTTTTCCGGCGTCAAACGCCGTTATTGCGCTTCGCCCTCGACTCTGTGATTTTGTTGGTCTCACAATTCAAGAAGGCTAATGCCATGCTCAAAGGGCTTGATCCGATCCTCACCGCCGACCTTCTCTATGTGCTGAAAGCGATGGGCCATGGTGATGATATCGTTCTGTGCGACCGCAATCATCCGGCTTCGACACTTGCCGCAAAAACCACACATGGGAAATTGCTCACTCTATTCGGTGCGGATTTGAAACGCGCGGCTGAAGCCGTGTTGTCGCTTTTTCCTCTCGACACTTTTGTCGATGAACCCGTGATGCGCATGAAAGTCGTCGGCAATCCGAATGAACTCGTGCCGATCCATCATACGATGCAAGAGGTCGTCAATAAAGCCGAAGCGCGTCCGATTAAAATTGGTGCCTATGAACGTTTTGATTTTTATGATGCTGCTGCGCGCTCTTTCGCGATTGTGCAAACATCCGATCCCGGCCCCTATGGCTGCTTTATTTTCCGGAAAGGCGTGATCTGACGTGAGTGCAATAACCGGCTACGCCGCTCGATTAAATTCGTTCAAAATCGACACCAATAATTATTGGCACGGATTAAACCG
>RFZR01000021.1 GCA_009920595.1 Alphaproteobacteria bacterium
GACAACACGCGTTCGATGGAGACATCCAACGCTTGTGAGAGACGCCAGATTGTCGCAAGCGTCGGATTGGTCTCATTGCGCTCGATTTGGCTGATGATCGATTTTGCAACACCTGATTGCTCGGCAAGTTCCGACAAAGACAGGTGATAGGCTTTTCTTAATCGCTGAATGGTCTTGCCGAGCTGGCCGGAAAGGGCCTGAGCGCCACTATCGAGAACCCGAGCCCGGTCTTTTCCTTCAATGCCCATAAAGCGCTCCGATCACAGCCGTTTTGTTCGACGAACGAATTTGTTCAGAATAAAGGATTTTTGGTTGAATGAAAAGGCTCGATCAGCGCGAGGCACGAACGGTGCGATCAAGAGCATAAGTGGCTGAAAGGGCGAGAATCGCTATGGCCACGCAGCAAATAAGCGCCACTACGGGGCCTTTCGCATCAATCACAATCGCGATCGTGGCAGGTGCGAAGGCTTTCGCGAGGAGTGCAGGCGCGGAGAGAAACCCTAAACGACGCCCATAACCTTCGGCACCAAAAAGTTCATAGGGCATGACACCGCGTGCGATGGTCGATAGGCCCGCAGAAGCTCCATAAACCAAGCCGAAAATGAAAGCTGTCACCAGTGTGGGAGGCAGGATCAAGGGAATGGTGAGCGCTACAGGAAACAATCCCATTGTGATCAACCCCAAACCCATCACCGACAACGCGCGTCCAAACATCAATTCGATCAAACGCGCCGCGACCTGTGAAGGGCCAATCAAAGCGCCGGCGAGCATCGCTGCGCCTGCACTCATTCCCAAAGTTTCAAAGAGTGAGAGCACATGGATCGACATTGCATTCAAAACGAAACCTTGCGCCGCAAAGATCAGCGCAAACAAAATCATCGCTTTGAGTAGATTATCTTTTGAAACCTGCGCCACGCCGGTCATCACGGGTAAATCTGTTTCGTCGTCGCGGAGGTCATTGTCCGTTATTGATGTAAGAAGCGGGTAAGGCTTGCGTAAAGCAAAAACAATTAAAGGGCCGCTCACACAAATCATCACAGCTGCGTCAATGAAACAAATGCCACGCCAATCTGTATAGGACAGCAATGATGATGTGATCGGCCACGTGAATGTTGAAGAAAATCCAGCAACCAATGTGAGGCCGGAAATGGCTCGTCGCGTTGTGGGGCCGGCAAGATGTGTGAGACTTGCAAAAGAACTATCATAAAGGCACGCCGACATGCCAAGGCCCATGACACCCCATGCAAGAAGATACATATAAGTCTGATGCGCAAGACTGAGGATAATCATTCCGCTCGCCGATATCAGCGTGCCAACAAGCATCACGGGAAGCCCCCCATGACGATCCACAAATCGTCCTGAGAGCGGCCCAAACACGCCCATCAAGAGCGTTGCAATAGCAAAGCCTGAATAAACAAAACCTTCAGACCAGTCGGTCTCAGCAATAATTTTTGGTCCAATTAAAGCGAGCGTATAATAGAGCGCGCCCCAATTGATGATTTGTGCGACTCCAAGCGCGGTAATGCGCGGCCCCAATCCATGAAAAGAAAAAATAGCCCTCATTTCCAGAAGGCGTGGAAATGATGAACAGGGCCAGATCCGTGACCTACATGAAGTGTCGTTGAGGCTTCAAGCGCAGCGGTCACATAAGACTTTGCCGTAGCAACTGCGTCAGGGAGTGTCATGCCTTTGGCAAGACCCGCTGCAATCGCAGCTGATAAAGTACACCCGGTGCCATGAGTGTTTTTTGTATTTATCCGACGTGCCGCGTAACGCTTTGTTTCTGAGGGTGTGATCAAAAGATCAACGCTTTCATCACTCGTTCCGTGACCGCCTTTCATCAACACCGCTTGCGCGCCTAGTTTTAGGAGCGCCTCGCCTTGATTTTGCATTTCGGCTTCATTGGTAGCGGGTGCGCGATCAAGCAAAGTTGCTGCTTCGGCGAGATTGGGCGTAATCACGGTGACACGGGGAAAAAGTTCATCGACAATCGCCATGCTTGCATCTTCACGGATCAAACGATCACCGCTTGTTGCGACCATCACAGGGTCAAGCACAATGAAGGGCGGCTTCCATTTCTGAAGCCCAATGGCCACAGCCAATATGATATCGGTGCGGCTGAGCATTCCGATTTTTACCGCATTCACAGTTAGATCGGAAAAAACAGCGTCAATCTCGGCCGTCACGAAATCGGCCGGCGCATCGTGGATGGCGCTGACACCCTTTGTGTTTTGAGCGGTCAAAGCCGTAATCACGCTCGCGCCATAAACACCCAATGCCGAAAAGGTTTTTAAATCTGCCTGGATTCCGGCCCCGCCGCCGGAGTCAGATCCCGCAATGGTGAGCGCTATCGAGGTCATAGACGCAGTCCTCTAACCGGAAATGGTTGGGCGAGGCTGAACGCCTCGCATAAAACACGCGTTAGAGGATAATTGGCTTAGCTGCAACCTGCCGCGAAGGGTTGAAAGTGAGACCGCTCCGGAGACCTTTCCTCAGTCTCCCTTGTCGAGCGCGGCAACCTGCTCACGTAATTTGTTCAAAGATGCGATGCTGAGAGCTGTACTAAAATTTTCCGGTTCTGTCCGTCCGTTTGAGGGGTCGAGGCTTTCTAAACGGTCTCGAAGGTAAGCGATGATTTTTGCCAAGGCCGCAACTTGACGGGAGAGCTGGTTCTGCTGCGCTGTCAAAATGATGATTTGTTGAGTTGCCTGCCCAAGATTGATTGCCGCATCTGCAGGTAGGTCAATAAGATTCAATTCATCTACTCGATCACGAATTGTATCTGCTAATCGGGCGAGCGTGAAGGAATTCGACGCCATCTGATGAGCTAGGCTCTCGACAGGACCCTGGTCACTATTTTCAGTGTAACCGATGGCGTTGATCAATGTATCAAGCTCATGGGCCAGCCTCTGGGGAGATTGATAACCTTCAGTTGTATTATTTATATATTGCAACTCTCTTCCGATTGCTTTTTCGAGTTTTGTAAGTGAGGTCAGCAAAGAGGTTGTTTCCGAGCGTCTATTTCTCGCGGCATATTCAGCCAGGAACCATCGCCCGCGTTCCGTCTCAAGAACCGCTTGTTCGATGGCCTCGAAGTCTTCGGCCTCGAAATCAAGCGCGCTCTGCTTGTGATCTGTCATTTTTGTGCTCAAACGATGAATTAAATCAGCTATTGAAAGGGGTACGCTTGATTTAATCATCGCTTGGTCAACGCTTCGTTACCGTAAGGGAATTATTTTGAGATTTTCTCGTTACCGCTTATTCAAACGGTGATTTTTTCTCGCGTGCTGCGACTAGAACTTCGCCGATACCATTGCTCAAGCGTGTCCATTCGTTCGGATCGGCTTGGCTCTGACGTTGAACAAATCGATAGCCTGAATTCTCCCAGGACAAGATTTCGTTGATTTGGTTATCAAGAACATAATCGCCGCGGTCACTTGCGAGCGTAAGAACGGCGTGCCCCTCACCCTTTCGATTAATCACAACGGTCATTAAAAGTGCAGAGGCGGGGATACCTGCGCGGATCAAAAGGCCTCTTTTCAAGAGGGCATAATCTTCGCAATCGCCTTTTCCATCGGACGGGTAATCCCAGCTTTCCGGCTTGTTCCAATGGTCCATGTCAGAGATGGCTTCGATGTTTTTATTTACATTAGAATTTGTCTCGATGATGGTTTTCCATTTTTCGGGCGTTAAACTGAATGGCTCGATTTCAGAAACCTTCTTTGCAGCACAATCGACGGGATTTTTTCGACAGAAGTCACGCCATCCCCAGGGAGCGGGTAATTCTCCAAGGGTGAGGGCGGCCGTCGTTATGGGCGGCAATTTGTTCTCCCCCGCTTGCGCCTTTGTTAACGGGTCCACGACAAACAAACAAAAAAGGATGAGCAGAAGTGGTAGCGAAATTTTCATGGCGCTGCCTTCGGACCGGTTCGAATAATCTTCAAGGCTAAGTCGCGGACTTAGCCGTAAGTTTCAGCTATTGGGGTTTGTCCTAGGGCAAAAAACCTGCGTTATTCTCAAAGCAAACGCTGTAATTTTAACTCAATCTGAGGCTTTCTCTTGCAATTCCCTGGCTGATCAGCTTTCTGATTTATGAAGCTGCGGTGCTGCTCGTTTTTGATGATGCCGCGTAAAACGTGTATGGGGGTTGTGATGCGGCGGGAACCGATTTTCAATTTGCCCCCGCTTATCCCCATTTTGATCGGTCTTTTCGCCCTTATTGAAATCGCAATTGGATTTGCGGGCGCGGATATGGCGAGCGATCTTTATCTGACCTTTGGTTTTATTCCCGGTGATCTGAGTGAAAGATTTGGTTCGGATGTATTTCGCGCGCTTGAAGAAGCCAGTCGTTTAAAACCTGATGCAGACGATCTGTTGGGGCTTGCCGAAATTGCTTCTTATCTGCGTCAGCATCCGAGTGCGCTTCCTTTTTCTTTGATTTCATATTCTTTCCTTCATGCGGGTTGGCCCCATCTCATTATCAATTCGGTTTGGTTGATGGCCTTTGGCAGTGTGGTCGCGCGACGCATCGGTTCAGTGAGATTTCTCACTCTTTTTGCATTATCAGCAATAGGTGCAGCGCTTTTGCATTTCGTTACTCATACGAATGATGTGATGCCTGTGATCGGCGCTTCCGGTGCGGTCGCCGGCATCATGGCCGCAGCGATCCGCTTTGTGTTCCAACCCGGTGAATCTCTGTCTGGATTTTCATTGGATGCGAGCGGCAGTTATCGTGCGCCGTCCTTGCCTTTGCTCAAGACCTTTCAAGATCGCCGCACTTTGCGTTTCATCTTATTGTGGTTAGCGATCAATCTTTTGACAGGACTCGCGGGTATTCCGCTTGGACTCGGTGAAGGGTCCATCGCATGGGAAGCGCATCTCGGCGGCTTCTTCACAGGTCTCGTTGTTTTTTCGTGGATTGATCTTCCGATTAAAGATGATCCTGCAAGTCTCGTCTAAATCAAAAAGGCATTAGACTCGCGTCAATGTGATGCGTTGATCAGAATCAAAGCCTTCAATGCGGCGATAGAAGCAGCTTCTCTGCCCTGTATGACAACATCCACCATCACCAGCCACGTCAACGAACAACAAAAGAGCATCTTGATCACAATCAATATGAATGTCGCGAATTTTTTGTAGTTGTCCTGATGTTTCACCTTTGCGCCACAAAGCCGAACGCGAGCGCGAATAATACCAGGCTTCTTTTGTTTCAATCGTTTTAAGAAGCGCCTCGTCATTCATATGCGCAACCATAAGCACTTTGCCGGAGGTCGCATCAATCGTCACAGCGGTCAGTAATCCATCCGCACCGAATTTCGGCATCAAGAGAGAACCATTTTCAACCTCATCGGTTGAGCCGCGTTGGGAAAGGATCATGCTGTCGGTCCCGTTCAAGAGGATCACTCTGACAATAGGGCAAAATAAAACCCCGCTCTCGCGGGGTTTTACTCAGTGGCTTCCTGGCTGGGAAGGGAATTCTTGAGGTCTTATCGGGCACGGAACCCTTGGAGCATGGACATGAAGCGCGCTTGCTCTGTGGGATCGTCACGGAAAATACCGGTGAAGCGCGTGGTGATGGTCGAGGCACCCTGTTTTTGAACGCCACGCATCGACATGCACATATGTTCGGCATCGACGAGAACAGCAACACCGCGCGGGTTCAAAGCGTCTTCAATCGCTTCAACGATCTGCGCGGTCATCGTTTCTTGTGTTTGCAGACGCTTTGAAAACACATCAACGACGCGGGCGAGTTTCGAAAGGCCGACAACGCCTTCAGAAGGATAATAGGCGACATGGGCGGCGCCAACGAAAGGCACCATGTGATGCTCGCAATGCGACGAGAAGGGAATATCGCGGACGAGAACCATATCGTCATAGCCCGCGACTTCTTCAAAGACCTTGTTCAGAACGGCTTGGCCATCCTGCGCATAGCCTTCGAAAAATTCTTCATAGGCTTTGACCACGCGCTTTGGCGTATCAATCAATCCCTCGCGTGAGGGATCATCGCCTGCCCATGCGATCAGGGTGCGCACCGCCGCTTCCGCTTCTTCGCGGGAAGGGCGGCGAACCGGTGTTTGTTTGTCCGTAGGCTTAATTGGCCTGACGTTCAGGGTCTTAACCACGGCGTCCATGGTGCCTCCGAAAGAGTGAAGTTGAGGGATATACGGCCGTTCTGTCTGATTGGACCATGTCATGTCGATGACAAAGGTCAGCGGCATCGAACGATCTCGCATTTTCCTTTGGACCATCCTATATGGTGGAGCATGTCCAATTCCGCCATATCCCCGTCGGCTTCTGTCTGAAATGATCAACGAGATCTATAATAAGCGCATTCTTGAGCTTGCCGCCGATATCCCGCGGCAGGGCCGGCTTGCGCATCCGGACGCAAGCGCGACGGTTCATTCGAAGTTATGTGGCTCAACTGTCACCGTTGATCTCTGCGTTGAAAAAGGGGCAGTTGTCGATTTTGCGCATGAGGTGAAGGCCTGCGCGCTGGGTCAGGCGTCGTCCTCGGTCATGGCGCGGCATGTCATCGGCGCCACGTCGGATGAATTGCGCAGGGTGCGCGATCAAATGCGGGCGATGCTTAAGGAAAATGGACCGCCACCTTCAGGGGATTGGGCCGATCTCGCGGTCCTCGAACCCGTTCGGGATTATAAAGCACGGCACGCTTCGACGCTTTTAACTTTCGATGCGGTCGTCAAAGCTTTGGATGAAATTGAAGCTCAAAGGGCCGCCTCTTAGACCATGGCGGCTGATTGGGGCCTTAGGGCGCGGTTGGCGTAAAATTCATATTGAATGAAGCGCCAACGCGAACTTCGTCATTAAACCCGCTGACATTGGTATTTTTCTGGGGGTCCGCACCCGGGATCATGACCCGATCATAATTGGCGTAGAAGGACGTTGACCAATTCCTTCCAGCAGCGAATTTGAGTTTACCCGTCGCGCCGAAGCTGCGCGAACCGATGGTTTCGCCAGGAAGATAATTCGTGTCCGCCGTACCGTAGCGGGCACCTGTATAGTCAACACCACTAACCCCGACATGAGGACCCGCCGAGATTACAAATTTGCCAATACGATGAACAAAGTCCGCCCCGAGATCCCCCGTCATACCCGTTGTTCCCGTTGTACCAAGACGCAATTCGCCTCGAATACGAAGGAGATCAGGGCTGGCCCAATATTCAGCAAACACACCTGGCTCAACCGACCATTTTTTGTTGGGGCCGGCTACAGCTTCGAAAGTTGATCGGTTAGGGTCATATCGACCAATGGCACCAACCGACAAGGCAGGATTGGGGCTGAATAGAACGAGGCTTAGACTATCATCTTGGCCGATCAGATGATCTGAAAGATTTGGGCTCGCGACGCTGATCGCGGGAAAATTGATAAAGCTGAAATGCTCGGAGCCTGGGAACGACGGTGTGGCAATGGACTTCCCATTGACCGAAACAAGCCAACCCGGATTGGGTCGCTCAGCCGCTGCTGTTTGGTCAAGCGACGCTCCCAGAATCGCGATAGAGATCATCGCGCATAAAGAGAGTGTGCGTCTTGCGCAGGTCGTCAGAAAAGCAAATGACATCCATCTGTCTCTGGCCGCGGCTCAGGCCGCCGTGTTGGCCGGAGTTTTAAGGTGTTGTTAAATTCAATGCAACCTCTCGCAACTGTAAAACGAATAATAGGGTTACCGGCACGCGGCGCGCGCATCCTGATCCGTATTTATCAGCTCACTCTCTCAGCGTTTTTTGGAAGACATTGCAGACATTTACCGACATGTTCTCATTACATGGATGAGGCCATTTCCCGCTATGGATTATGGCGAGGCGGGTGGGTAGGCCTTGCACGGCTATGCCGTTGCCACCCCTGGGGGACGTCTGGATTGGACCTTGTGCCGGATGAATTGCCACCCTCGGCGCGCTGGTATAGACCGTGGTTTTACGGTCGCTGGCGGGGTACGAATCCCGGTCCGATCTATCGTTGCGATCCGATTGAAGCCGGCGATCGGAGCCCGCGTTAACGAAATCGGAATCCGGTTTGGCTTACCTGCGTCGTTCGCAGGAGTGAGCAAGGAGACGAGCCGATGATTCATCTGACATTTCCCGATGGCGCGCGCCGTGAATTTGAAGCGGGGGTAACGGGCGTTGATATTGCCAAGGGCATTTCTCCCTCGCTTCTGAAGCGGACCGTGGCCATGGCGCTAGACGGCACCGTTACCGATCTTGCCGATCCCATCTCGAAGGACGCGAAAATCGAATTTATCGGGCGCGACGATCCACGCGCGCTTGAGCTCATTCGCCATGACTGCGCCCATGTGCTTGCCGAAGCCGTTCAGTCGCTTTGGCCGGGGACGCAGGTCACAATCGGTCCCGTGATCGAGAACGGGTTCTATTACGATTTCTATCGTGACACGCCGTTCACTCCGGAGGATTTCCCGGCGATCGAAGCGGAGATGAAAAAAATCATCGCGCGCGACGCTCCCTTTACCAAGGAAGTTTGGACCCGTGACGCGGTGCGCGACCTTTTCGAGAAAAAGGGTGAGGCGTTCAAGGTCGAGCTTGTTGACGCGATTCCGGCAGGCGAGGATCTCAAACTTTACCGGCAGGGCGAGTGGTTCGATCTCTGCCGTGGCCCTCACATGACTTCGACCGGCAAAATCGGTGACGCTTTCAAATTGATGAAAGTGGCGGGCGCCTATTGGCGTGGCGACTCAACACGCCCGATGTTGACGCGCATTTATGCGACAGCATTTGCCAAGAAAGAAGAACTCGACACCTATCTCCACCAACTCGAGGAAGCCGAGAAGCGTGATCATCGCCGCTTGGGTCGTGAGATGGACCTCTTCCATTTCCAAGAAGAGGGGCCCGGTACGGTGTTCTGGCATAAGAAAGGTTGGACGCTTTTCCAATCGCTGACAAATTATATGCGCCGTCGTTTGTCTCGTCTTGGTTATGACGAAGTGAACGCACCGCAGCTTCTCGACAAATCGCTTTGGGAAACATCGGGGCACTGGGGCTGGTATCAGGAAAACATGTTCGCGGTGAAAAGCGCATATGCCTATATGAACCCAGAAGACCAAGAGGCCGAGCAACGCGTCTTCGCGTTGAAGCCGATGAATTGTCCCGGTCATGTCCAGATTTTCAAACACGGTTTGAAATCCTATCGTGATCTTCCTTTGCGCCTTGCTGAATTTGGTGCCGTTCATCGTTATGAACCTTCGGGCGCTTTGCATGGATTGATGCGCGTTCGTGGTTTCACGCAGGATGACGCACATATTTTCTGCACCGATGAGCAGATGGCGTCCGAATGCCTTGCGATCAATGATTTGATTTTGTCGACTTACAAAGATTTCGGCTTTGATAAAATTGTCGTGAAACTTTCGACGCGGCCTGAAAAGCGTGTCGGTTCTGACGCGTTGTGGGATCGCGCCGAAAGCGTGATGATGAAAGTGCTCGAGCAGATTAAAGAGCAATCAGGCGGTACGATCGAAACCTCGATCAATCCGGGTGAGGGCGCGTTCTACGGTCCGAAATTCGAATATGTGTTGCGCGATGCCATCGGTCGCGATTGGCAATGTGGTACAACGCAAGTCGATTTCAATCTGCCTGAACGGTTTGGTGCGTTCTATATCGCAGAAGACGGATCAAAGACGGTTCCCGTCATGATCCACCGCGCGATTTGCGGATCGATGGAACGCTTCACCGGCATTCTGATTGAACATTTTGCTGGCCATTTCCCGCTTTGGCTTGCGCCAACACAAGTGGTTGTTGCCACCATCACCAATGATGGTGACGACTATGCGCGTGATGTGGCGTCGCAATTGCGGGATGCGGGCTTACGCGTTGAGACAGATTTGCGTAATGAGAAGATCACCTACAAAGTGCGCGAACATTCGCTCGCAAAAATTCCGGTGCTTCTCGTGGTCGGACGCAAGGAAGCGGCTGATAAAGCCGTTTCGATTCGTCGCTTGGGCTCACCCGATCAAAATGTTGTGAGCCTTGCTGACGCGGTGGCGACACTTTCAAAAGAAGCCGTGCCGCCGGATCAAAAGCGTCTCGCTGCGGAATAAAGCTTATTCAAAAATCAGCGGTCGAGGATTTCGATGTCCTGATCAAATCCCGACCGCACTTTGAATTCTTCGGTAAAGATTCGTCCGCCATTGCGTGCAATTAAAATATATTCGCCCTCGGCAAGAATGAGCGAGGGAAACGCGCCGACAAGATCGCGGATTGTGTCGCCACCCGGCGTCAACACGCTAAAAGTTGTTCCTGCATAGGCATCGCCGCCAAGTTTATTGACGAGTTTCAGCGTGACCGTTGCTGCGCGATGGCGCAGAGTGACATCTATCAGCTTGCCTGCTTCAACTTTGATATCCGAACTTGCAATCGCGTTCGTATCCCCATAGCGCGATACGATGCGATAGACGCCAACAGGCAGGCGCACAACCACATTGGGCTTTATATTATCTACGATTAAGCGGCCTTCAGGATCGGTGCCGACGGCGACATAGATTGAGAAATTCACGCGATCCGGCGGGATCGGTGTATCGCTCACAGTTGCGGCGAGTGTGAGCGCGCCGGCGCTGATGGTCACATCTTCGCGCAAGGGCTGAGCACCGAGAACGACGCGGCGCGTGGTGCCCGAAAATCCGTAAGTCACATGGATGATATAGGCACCAGGTTGGAGCTTTAGCGTGGGTGATGGGTCATGACTATCGATCACAAAACGCGCGGGCGTCCCGTCAGTCGGATCGGCATAAAGGCGCCAGACAAGGCCGCTTGAGATCGGTGTCTTTTCGCCTTCAAGATGAGCCAGCAAAGTGAGGTCGGTCAGCGCGGCAACGTCCTGCGCGCGGGTGAGCGGTGCGAACGCGGCCACCGCCCCAAACATCAAAAATCCAAAGGCCACACGCCATAACTTCATAAGCAAAGCTCTGCCCGAACCTGACCTTTAAAGTCAATCAACGGATCGGGGCGGCAGAGGTTAGATGGCCCCCCAATCAAGTTCGAAGTCCCGTTTACGATTTATTCACCATGATTTTTTAATCTCAACCTTAGGTTTTGCTGGGGAGTTTTCGATGATCTCGCTTTTCACGACGCCGGCCCCTCCGCCAGAGGGCGCCAAGTCGCCCGATGGTGCCGTGATCGGAGCGATCAAAGAGGGGGCGCAGAAAAGCGGTGCTGATTTTTCCTATCTTGTGAAAACGGCCCGTCGCGAGTCGGCTCTAGATCCGAAAGCGCGCGCTTCACGCTCTTCCGCGGAAGGGCTTTTTCAATTTATTGAACAGACATGGCTTAGCACTTTGAAAGAAGCGGGACCGAAGCTCGGTCTTGGCCGCTTTAGTCAATCCGTCGTTGAAACCAAGCCGGGGCATTTCGATGTGCCCGATCCGCAAATGCGGATTGCCATTCTCGGATTGCGTTCGGATCCAAAAATTTCCAGTCTTTTGGCGGGAGCATTGACGCAAGCGAATGGTGAAGCGTTACAGCAAAATCTCGGACGAAAAGCCAGTGCGGAAGATCTATATCTTGCGCATCTTTTGGGTGTGCAAGGCGCGACAGAAACCATTCGCCGTTCGCAATCAACACCTGATGACTCTGCATCAGTGATTTTTCCTGAAGCCGCGCGTGCCAATCCGTCGCTCTTTTTCGATGCGAAAGGACATGCGCGCACGATTGTTGAATTGAGGACTTTTGTGGCTGAGCTTCATAAAAAGGCGGAGGCAGCAAAAGAGGATCAGTCAATTGATGATCCGTTTCCGCCGCTGGCTTTCGCCAATCCGGATGGACCCGCGCTTTATAAACTGTTTCGCAATATTGGCCCGATTGAACTTCTAAATGGTGTTCAGCCACAGACTGATCCTGCTTTGCCTATTAGCCAAACGCAAAAAACAAAATCAGCAAAGCCGATTGAATTAAAGCTTCCCTCCAAAACGCCGATCACTGATGACGCGCTTCTCACCGAGGAGATTGCCGATGTTCCTGAATAATGAATATGAAGCTTTTCAAGCTGCTGAAGCTTTAAAAAATCTCGTACCCTTTATGAAAGCAGAGTCTCTCATCGATTTGGTTGCCGTTGGGAATGAGTTTTGTCACTTGGCTTTGGCGTCTTCGCCGTCACTGTCTGCGCCTGTTGCGTGTGCCCTGAGTGATCGTGGTACACGGGATGTTCGACTTGTTTTGATTCTCAATAAAGATATTTCAATCCCTGTCGCGTCTCTCATTCACATCCTCTCACAATCACATGCGGATGCTGAAGTGATGCTGGCGCTTGAGGAGCGCAACGAGCCGGACATGTTGTTATGGAAGGCGCTTCTTTCCGCTCGTCTTCACTGGATTGCGGCACGAAGTGAGAAAGAGATGGCGCATGAGACAAGGGTGATCACGCTTTTATGGTCCTCGCCGCTTCCTGTCCGACGTCATTATATGAACGCTTTGATGGCGATAAAACAAATCACGCCGCAGCTTCTGTTTAGCGCATTCCGTGCTGGCGCGCGCGAAATTGCAGTAGCGCTCTTGGCAAAGGCTTCGGCTTTACCTTCGCAGGCGATTGATCATGCTCTCACCACCCAGAATCCGGATTTGATCCGCTCGATCGCACGCAAAGCAGGGCTTGCCGATATTCTTGCTGATGATTTGATCGACGCGATTGATGTGATGGCTGATCACATCCGCAGCAATCACAAAATGGCGGCATAAAAAATTACGCGCCGAATTGTTCGCGCAAAATGCGTTCGTCAAGCGAATGACCCGGATCATGGAGCATGATCAGTTCGATGCTGCGGTCGATCGACACTTCCACTTTTTTGACGGATCGAAATTCCGAATGATCGGCCACGGCATTTACAGGTCTTTTATCCGCTTCGATGATTTCAATGCCGATTTTGGCATTATCCGGCAAAAGCGCCCCGCGCCACCGCCGTGGCCTGAAAGGTGAAATCGGAGTGAGAGCCAACATCGGTGCATTCAAAGGCAGAATGGGGCCATTGACCGAGAGATTATAGGCGGTTGATCCCGCAGGTGTCGCCACAAGAATGCCGTCGGCAATCAATTCATCAAGACGCGGGCGCCCATCAACGGATAGCTTCAATTTTGCCGCCTGATGCGATTGACGAAAAACAGACACTTCATTGATCGCGCGCGCCGAATGATGCGCACCGTTCAAATCTGTTACATTCATGAGAAGCGGATAGACCACACTGCGCTCGGCAGCGTGAAGCCGTTCATAGAGACCATCAGCGGCATAGTCATTCATCAAGAAACCGACCGAGCCTCGATTCATGCCATAGATCGGTTTTGACGTTCCCATAAAACGGTGAAGACAAGAGAGCATCAAACCATCGCCGCCAAGCGCGATGATGATGTCGGCTTCGTCAGACGCGACTTCGCCATAACGCGCCCTCAAATGGCGGGCGGCTTCTGAGGCTTCTTCCGTATCACTTGTGATAAAGGAGAGGCTCGGTCGGGCGGTCATTTCAAAAGTCTCCATATCCGGCCGGCCGGAGGGGCATTGTATTCGCTCTGGATAGGTCTTTTAATCGGCTTTTCTGCGAGGGGAAAGTCAGGGATCGTGCCGAAATCAAAGTCATTCAGCCATGACCCTATAAAATGGGGGGAATACGCATGAAACCGGTGAAGTGGGGCATATTGTCGACAGCAAAGATCGGCGTCGAAAAAGTCATTCCGGGCATGCTGAAAAGCAAAGATGTCGAGATTGTTGCGCTCGCCTCCCGCGATCAAGCCCGCGCGAAGAAAGCTGCTGCAGCGCTCGGGATCCCCAAAGCCTATGGTTCGTATGAGGAGTTGCTCGCTGATCCGACGATTGAGGCGATCTATAATCCTTTGCCCAACCATCTTCATGTGCCCTTGACGCTGCAAGCGGCGCGCGCGGGCAAACATGTTCTCTGTGAAAAGCCCATCGCGCTTGATGCGCAAGAAGCCAAGCAGCTTTTGAAAGCACCCAAAAATATTTTGATCGCTGAAGCCTTCATGGTGCGGTTCAATCCGCAATGGCTCGCGATTGAAAAATTGGTCCGCGCGGGAAAGCTTGGTCGTCTTCAAGCGGTGAATATGCTGTTTTCCTATTATCTCACCGATCCGAAAAATGTACGGAACCAGGCAAAGATCGGTGGTGGCGGTCTTTTTGATATTGGTTGTTATCCCATCACGCTCGCACGTTTTGTGTTTGGTGCCGATCCGAAACGCGTGACCGGTGTCTTTGATCGCGATCCCAGCTTCAAGACAGATCGACTTATGAGTGGCCTTGCTGATTTTGGTGAAGGCCGTCATCTCTCTTTCACAGTGGCCACACAAGGCGCACCCTATCAACGCACAGTGATCCTTGGTGATAAAGGCACAATCGAAGTTGAGATCCCGGTGAATGCGCCACCGGATCAACCCAATCGGTTTACGCTTTCTTTGCGGGGCAAATCACCAGAAGTGATCGCGATGCCGATTGCGGATCAATATCAATTGCAAGCTGAAGCTTTTGGCAAAGCGATCCGCACCGGCAAGCCTTTACGCTTTGATCAACGCGACGCGGTCGAGACGATGCGCATCATTGATGCGTTTTTCGCGTCCGAAAAATCGACGAAATGGGAGCGGGTGAAACGCTAGAATTTTGCGGAGCTTAGGGGGAATGGTGCCGGTTACCTGACTCGAACAGGTGACCTACGGTTTACAAAACCGTTGCTCTACCAACTGAGCTAAACCGGCGCGCCGTCACGGGCGACGCGGTGTGGATACATTCGCAGGAGCGTTGAGGCAAGTGCTTTAGCAAGCCTGAGCGTCACTTTGGCCGCAAAAGCGCCTTATTCGGTTCAGCCCGCATTCAGCGCTTGGGACCGATGCTGACCTCTATGAAGGCGGGAAACCCGAATCGGGTGCGCCCGGACCTTTCGGAGGCGGACATGCGGTATCAGGCTTTGACACAGGGATTTCCGATCAAAACATATTTCACGAGAGCCGTTGCGACGCTTGCGATGGCGGGCATTTTGGGCGCGGCTTTACCGCAATCCGCTCAGGCGGATCAGCGCTGGGATCCGGGGGCCGCAGCCATTGTGGGTGTGATCGGCGGCTTGGCGCTCGGCTCAGCGCTTTCGGGCGGCGGCGGACGGGGGTCAGTGGGATATTCTTATGGTTATGCAGAACCACGTTATGACGGATGGCGTCATCGCCATCATGGATATGGCGGGCCATCGGTCAGCTATTATTGGGGACCGCCGCAACCGCAATGCTACATTGTGAATGAACGCGTGTGGGTGCGCGGATGGGGGTGGGATATACGCCCCGTTCGTTATTGCGATTGATAATCGTTTTCGCTCATCATCAGAGACAAATAAAAAAGGCCCCGTTTTCACGGGGCCTTTCTGTTTCTGAGCGATCTAACGATCAATCATCCGCATAGATGTCGCGGTCCTTCGTTTCAGGAACGAAGAGCAGACCAATCACGAAGG
>RFZR01000201.1 GCA_009920595.1 Alphaproteobacteria bacterium
ACCTGCCGCTGGCCTTTCGGCGATCCGTCTTCGCCGGAGTTCCGCTTCTGCGGTGCGGAGTCGCCAATTGGAACGCCTTATTGCGCCTTCCATTCGCGCATTGCGTATCAGCCTTCAAGCGATCGTCGCAAAAACAAGGCGTGAATTAAAACGCGGTTGCAAGCAGAGCCACTAAGCCTATATCGCGCTTAGACTTTGCGACCGAAATTCTCGTCAAAGGAATAACCCGCTCCGCGAATGGTTCGAACCGGATCACGCTCGCGTGGCTTGTTGATGGCCTTGCGCAAACGTCCGACGTGAACATCGACTGTGCGTTCGTCGATTTCTGAATCCATACCCCAGACATGATCGAGCAATTGCGCGCGCGAAAATACGCGCCCCGGACGCTCCATCAAAAATTCCAAAAGACGAAACTCCGTCGGACCCAAATGCAACTCGCGTCCGCCACGCCTGACGCGATGGCTTGAACGATCAAGATGAAGGTCACCCGCTTCCAAAGATGTTGAAACGCGGTTTGGTGATACGCGCCGCAACAAAGCGCCCACACGGGCCAGCAACTCCGGCACTGAAAAAGGTTTGACGACGTAATCATCGGCGCCGGTCGCTAAGCCGCGTACCCGCTCATCTTCTTCGCCGCGCGCGGTAAGCAGAATGATCGGAAGATTTTTTGTGTCAGATCTTTGCCGCAAGCGGCGGCATAATTCGATACCCGAGAGCCCTGGCAACATCCAATCAAGCAATACGAGATCCGGGATATGCTCCTTCAGCATCAATTCCGCATCATCGCCTCGCATAGCGGATTCAACCGTGTAACCTTCGGACTCAAGATTATAACGCAACAAAAGGGAAAGCGGCTCTTCGTCTTCAACGATGAGAATACGCGGATTTGTTGACATTCACCAATTCCGAAATTGTTTTATGAATCAACCCAAACTCAAAGGCTCATAAGCACCTGATACACGCGGGCGATCTGCCGTAATGGCCTCACCCTTAACTAGATAATGAATTGTTTCCGCGATATTCGTCGCATGGTCACCGATGCGCTCGATATTTTTTGCCGAGAAGAGAAGATGCGTACAGAAGCCAATATTGCGCGGATCTTCCATCATATAGGTCAATAATTCACGGAAGAGCGAATTATAAAGTTGATCAATCTCTTCATCATGCTGCCATACATTCAAAGCCGCACTTACATCACGTTGAGCATAGGCGCCAAGCACGCGATGAAGACGTTCAAGCGCAAGGTCGCTGATATGGACCACACCGCCAACAATTTTCTGTGGCGCAAATTGTCCGTCCATGGCCACGACACGTTTGCCAACATTCTTGGCAAGATCGCCGATACGTTCGATATCCGACGCAATGCGTATAGCCGAGACAAGCGCGCGTAGATCAATCGCCATAGGCTGGCGACGCGCAATGGTCAAAACCGCCTTTTCTTCAATCTCACGCTCGAGAGCATCAAGTTTGGGGTCGGTTGCAATCACACGTTGCGCGAGTTCGGTATCCCCTTTGACGAGCGCATCAATGGCGTTGGTCAACATGGTTTCGGCAATACCGCCCATCTCGGATATTTTACGGCCGATCTCCATCAATTCATCGTCATAGGCGCGTACGGTATGATCGGACATGGCTTACCTCCAATTCCTTAGATTATCATCAGCCGAAGCGGCCAGTAATATAATCTTGTGTTCGTGAATCGCCGGGTGCAGTGAAAATTTTCGATGTTTCATCGAATTCAACGAGTTCGCCAAGATACATGAAGGCGGTATGTTCGGAAACACGAGCCGCTTGCTGCATATTATGGGTTACAATCGCGATCGTGTAATCGTGTTTCAACTCATCAATCAATTCTTCGATCTTAGCGGTTGAGATCGGATCGAGTGCTGAGCAAGGCTCATCAAACAAAATGACTTCCGGCTTGATGGCGACAGTACGCGCAATGCACAGACGTTGTTGCTGCCCACCCGAAAGACTAAGCCCATTGGCATTGAGTTTATCCTTCACCTCCGACCAAAGTGCCGCGCGCTTCAACGCATCTTCAACACGGCCATCTAGTTCAGATTTTGAAAGCGTTTCATAAAGTTTCAAACCAAAAGCAATATTGTCATAAATCGTCATCGGAAATGGCGTTGGCTTTTGAAACACCATGCCAATGCGGGCGCGCAACAAATTGAGATCAACGCCGGGATCAAGAATATTACGCCCATCAAAGAGCACTTCACCTTCCGCGTGTTGATTGGGATAAAGATCATACATGCGGTTCAAGACGCGAAGAAGCGTTGATTTTCCGCACCCTGAAGGACCGATAAAAGCCGTGACCTTATTGGCATAAAGCGGAATGTTAATTCCCTTAAGGGCCAGCGCGTTCCCGTAGTAAAATTTCAAGTCGCGTATGGAGATTTTCTCGTTCATGGCCCTGTATGTCCCGAAAGGTCTTTCAGAATTCCGCTATGATTATGACTGCTTTTTCGTGCCGCCCAAGATACGCGCTACAATATTCAACCCGAGCACCGCCAGCGTCACAATCAAAGCGCCCGTCCAGGCCAATTGCTTCATATTGGCATCTGGCGTGTTGATGAAACTATTGATGGTCGTTGGCAAACTGGCGATCGGTTTCAAGAGGCTTGCGCTCCAGAAATTATTCGAGAATGCCGTGAAGAGCAGCGGCGCGGTTTCACCAGCGATACGCGCGACACCCAACAAAACACCTGTTAAAATTCCGGTGCGGGCCGCACGATAGGCGACATGCCAAACAACATGCGCACGTGGCAGACCCATAGCCGAGGCCGCTTCACGCAAAGTATTCGGCACCAAAAGCAACATGTCTTCGGTCGTCCTCACGACAACCGGAATAACAATTACTGCCAGCGCTAAGGCGCCTGCGAGTGCCGAGAAATTCTTCATAGGCACGACGACGATACCGTAGATAAAGAGGCCAATAATGATTGAGGGTGCCGAAAGCAAAATATCATTGATAAAGCGAATAGTCGGCGTCGTCTTCGAATATCGTCCATATTCCGCAAGATAGGTGCCGGCCAAAATGCCAATGGGCGCGCCAATGCCGACACCAAGCACCGTCATCATCAGTGTTCCAAAAATTGAATTGAGCAAGCCGCCACCTGTCTCGCCCGGCGGCGGAGTCATCTCTGTGAAGACCTCAATTGATAAATGCGGCAACCCATTTGAGAGTAACGAGAAAAGAATAAGAAAGAGCCAGGAAATTCCGATGGCGGTTGCCAGAAGGCACAAAGTCATAGCAGTCAAATTGGAACGACGGCGGCTTGCATAGAGCGACATGTTATGCTCCCGCGCGTTTTTCTAGGCGCATCAACATCAAACGTGCGGCGGCCAGAACGAAGAAGGTTAGAATAAAAAGCAGAAGACCGAGATACATTAAAGCGGAGCGATGCAGATCCGCGCTCTCCGCGAATTCGCTTGCGATCGCCGCAGAAATTGTTGTGCCCGGAGAAAAGATTGAGCCGTCAATCTTAAAACTATTTCCGATGATGAACGTCACGGCCATGGTTTCACCAAGCGCGCGACCCAAAGCCAGCATCACACCCCCGACCAAGCCAACGCGAGCATAGGGAATAACGACATTCGTCACGACTTCCCATGTTGTGCAGCCGATACCATATGCAGATTCTTTCAACACCGCAGGGACAGTGCTGAACACATCAACCGCAATCGCGGTGATGAACGGAAGAATCATGATCGCGAG
>RFZR01000202.1 GCA_009920595.1 Alphaproteobacteria bacterium
GAACTTGATTTTGTCAAAGCGCGCATTGATGCGATGGCAAATGAAGTGAAAAAAGAAACAGGCGCCGAATTCACTTATCAAGTCGGCACCATGATTGAACTCCCGCGCGCAGCGTTGCGTGCAGCCGAGATCGCGCAATCGGCGGAATTCTTTTCTTTCGGCACGAATGATTTGACGCAAACAACGCTCGGCATCAGCCGTGATGATGCCGCGTCCTTTTTGGGATCATATACGGCGGGTGGTCTCTTGCCGTCCGATCCTTTCGTGACGCTTGATCAAGATGGTGTCGGTGAGCTTGTAAAGCTTGCCGCAGAACGTGGACGTTCAACACGTGCGTCGATTAAGCTTGGTATTTGCGGTGAACATGGCGGCGATCCCGCGTCGATCACGTTCTGTGAAAGTGCAGGGTTAGATTATGTTTCATGCTCACCCTATCGCGTGCCGATTGCGAGACTTGCAGCCGCTCAAGCCGCGATTGGGGCAAAGGTTGCAAGCCAAGCGTAAGCCTTGGCGCGTGTCTTTAATTGATTGCGATATCCAGCCCGAGATCGAGCACTCTCGCCGAATGAGTGAGCGCGCCGACGGAGATCATATCGACGCCGCTCTCTGCAATGGCGGCAACGCTTTCAAGCGTTACGCCCCCTGAGGCTTCTGTCAGCATATTGCCCTTCACGCGCGCAACCGCATCTTTCAATTGCGCGGGGGTCATATTATCGAGAAGAACAACATCTGCGCCTTCGCGGATGACTTCATCAAGCTGATCAAGCGTATCCACTTCGATTTCGATCTTCACAAGATGACCGGCAAAGGCCTTTGCGGCGCGCAATGCGTTTATAACACCGCCGGCCACTGCGATGTGATTGTCTTTGATGAGGATGGCATCATCCAGACCGAAGCGATGATTGAAGCCACCGCCGCAACGCACGGCGTGTTTCTCAAAAGCGCGAAGGCCGGGCGTGGTTTTCCGCGTACAGACAATGCGTGCCTTTGTATGTTTTACTTTTTCAACATAGCGTGCGGTGAGAGACGCAATGCCGGAAAGGCGGCCCATGAAATTCAGCGCTGTGCGTTCAGCTGATAAAATGGCGCGCGCGGGACCTTCAATCGCCAGCGCAACATCGCCTTTTGAAACAAATGCACCATCAGCGATATGTGTATCGAAGCGAATGCTTTGATCAAGGCGGCGGAAGGCTGCAATGGCGAGATCGCTTCCGGCAATGACGCCGCTCTCACGCGCGGCAATGACCGCACGCGCGCGTGCGGAAGCGGGAATCGTGGCGAGTGTTGTGATGTCGCCTGCACGACCAAGATCTTCTGCAAGCGTGCGATTAATCACATCTTCAATCAACATGGGATTGAGGGGTGCAATGAAGGTCATCGATGCGCTCCGATGATTTTTTGTACGTAAACCTGCATGTCTTGATAAGTTAACCGTGAACGATGCGCCCATGCCTGATCGCTCTTTGGAAAATCGTCTCGATAATGTCCACCGCGACTTTCTTCTCTTTGATGCGCGGCGACGGTGATAAAGAGCGCCGCTTCCGCCATGGATTTTAATGACGCAGCCTCAGCATGAACTGCGAGATCGGCCAGCGTCCACAGAGCGGTTTCAAGTCCGATTTTATTGCGGATAACGCCGACATGATCATTCATGGTCTCACGCAATATGCCGAGCTGATCTTCATCAATATCGGATGACATTTCATCATCACGGCTAACCGGTGGTGCCACGGCTTCAAGATGAGCGGGCAGGGCATGAGCGACACGTGCGGCAAACACAACCGCTTCAAGAAGCGAATTCGACGCCAAGCGATTGGCACCATGAACGCCGGTAGACGCGACTTCACCGACGGCCCAAAGACCTTGAAGACTTGTGCGTCCTTCAGCATCCGTCATCACACCACCCATGTGATAATGTTCAGCCGGCGCAACGGGTATCGGTGTTGTAGCGGGATCAATCCCTGCTGATTGGCATGTCGCATAAACGGTTGGAAACAGTTCAGCGAAACGCGCGCCAATTGCTTCGCGGCAATCAAGATAAGCACCACGCCCACTGAGAAGTTCGCTGAATACACCGCGTGCCACAAGATCGCGTGGCGCAAGCTCCGCATCCTTATGAAGCGTGGTCATGAAACGTTTGCCCGCTTTATTGATAAGCGTTGCGCCTTCACCGCGTAACGCTTCGGTGGCAAGCGGTGCGGGATCGCGGCCAATCGCAATCGCTGTTGGGTGAAATTGCACAAATTCCGCATCAGCAATCACAGCGCCGGCTTTCGCGGCCATGGCTAAACCGATGCCTGAGGATTCAACCGGATTGGTGGTCACCGCATAAAGATGGCCAATGCCGCCGGTTGCGAGGACAACTTCGCTCGCTTGATATTCGATACGGTGATTGTCTTCATCCCGCGCGATAACGCCGCTGATGCGACCGTCTTTCACGATGAGAGACTCACCATGAATATGTTCATGCACAGTAATTGAAGGCGTTTTGCGCACGGCTTCAATCAAGGCGGCCATGATGGCAGCGCCCGCGCGATCGCCTTTCACACGCACAATACGATGGGTTGAATGCGCCGCTTCGCGTGATTGAATTAATCGTCCTTCAAGATCACGGTCAAAAGGCACACCATAGGAAAGAAGATCGCGCACGCGATCACCGGCTTCACGCGCCATACCGAGTGCAATCGCTTCATCAACAAGCCCTGCACCGGCAATAACCGTATCATGCGTATGTTGTTCAGCGGTATCGCCTTCCGCAATGGCGGCGGCAATTCCGCCTTGTGCCCATGCGGAGGAAGCGCCGGCACCAAGCGGTGCGGCCGCCAAAATTGTAACTGGACGGGGCGCGAGTTTTAACGCGGTGAAGAGCCCTGCGAGTCCGCCGCCAACAATGATAACCGACGACGGCACGGTGTCGTTACCGCCCAAGCGCAATCATGCGTTCGACAGACAAACGCGCGCGATCCGCAATCGCAGGATCAATGGTCACTTCTTCTGAAAGCGTGAGAAGACTATCAAGAATTTTTGGCAGCGTGATGCGCTTCATATGCGGGCAGAGATTGCAGGGGCGAATGAAATCGACATGCGGTGCTTCGGAAGCAACATTCGACGCCATTGAACATTCGGTGACCATGAGCACTTTGCGATGGGTGCCTTTTTTTACCCAGTCAATCATATGCGCGGTTGAGCCGGTGAAATCGGCCTCTGCAATCACATCGGGCGGACATTCGGGATGGGCGATGATTTCAATTGTCGGATCGGCTTCACGATAGGCGCGCAGCTCTTCGCCCGTGAAACGCTCATGCACTTCGCAATGGCCTTTCCAGAGAATGAGCTTCACATCGGTTTTGGTCGCGACATATTTTCCGAGATATTCATCGGGCAAGAAAATCACGCGATCAACACCGAGACTCTCGACAACCTGCACGGCGTTGGATGATGTGCAGCAGATATCCGTTTCCGCTTTCACATCAGCGGATGAATTCACATAGGTCACCACTGGCACGCCAGGATAACGCTCTTTCAACAAGCGAACATCCGCGCCGGTGATGGAGGCGGCAAGCGAGCAGCCGGCTTTTGAATCCGGAATGAGAACCATCTTCTCAGGGTTCAAAAGCTTTGACGTCTCCGCCATGAAATGCACGCCGCATTGCACGATGATGTCGGCATCAACTTCGGTGGCTTTCTTCGCAAGCTGCAACGAGTCACCGACAATATCGGCGAC
>RFZR01000203.1 GCA_009920595.1 Alphaproteobacteria bacterium
GCGCCGAACAGGATGCCGGTGCGCGCCGACGGAAACTATCAGGTGAGAAGCTCGATCTCGCGCGCCTCGATCTCTCTATGCCATTATCAGCAGCAAAGATTTTGCGCCCTGTTCTTTTCGCGCCACCATCAATGCAGGCTTTAGACCTCCTAGCCAAAATGCAATCAACAAGAACCCACATGGCGTTGGTGATCGATGAATATGGCGGAACCGACGGTCTTGTCTCGATTGAGGATCTTGTTGAAATCGTCGTCGGTGAAATTGAAGATGAGCACGATCTTGAGGAAACTGCGACCATTGTCACCGGTAGTGATGGCTCCATCATTGTCGATGGCCGTGCTGATCTTGCCGATGTGAGCAAAGCACTGGGTGTGGATTTCACGCGTGATGATGAGGTCGAGGAAATCGAAACGATCGCTGGCTATGTGGGCTTCTTAGCCGGCCGCGTTCCTATTCGCGGCGAAATCATTACAGGTTTCGAAAATTTTGAATTCGAAGTTTTAGATGCTGATCCGAGACGCGTGAAGCGCTTAAGAATCATGAGACGTGTGCTGGAAGAAGATAAACCAAAGCCAAGTCGCCGCCGCAAAATAGCTGAGGATGAGTCACAAAAAGATCGTTCATCGAACGATTCGCCGGACACATAAATTGATCACTTTGTTGAATTGGTTAGACCGTTCTAACTTTCGGTGGAACGGTGCGCTTTTCTTATCCGGATTGATCGGCGCATTGAGCCTGCCTCCTTATTCAATCTGGATTCTCTTTTTCTGCCCGATGATGATGGCGATTATACGTCTCGATCATTGCGCATCATTGAAACAGGCGGCGTGGTCTGGTTGGTGGTTGGGCTTCGGCTATTTCTTGATGGGACTTTGGTGGGTCGGTTCGGCCTTTCTCATCGATGGAAAATATTTATGGGCAATGCCTTTTGCGATTGTCGGATTGCCGATTGTCCTTTCACTCTATTTCGCTGCAGCCTTTGCATTAAGCTTTTTTCTTTGGCGACCGGGGCTCTATCGGATCTTTGTTTTTGCTATTATTATTTCTTCTTTTGAAGTTTTGCGCGGGCAACTCTTCACAGGCTTTCCTTGGAATGCAATCGGCATGGTCTTGGGAAGCACACTTGAATTGTCACAGATCGCGTCCGTTATTGGCCTTTATGGTCTTGCTTTCTTAGCAAGTTTTCTTTTCGCCTTACCGATTTTGTTTTTCACAGAGAAACAAAAATGGATGAAAATTTCTGCCCCACTCCTTTGTGTCTTGGGTCTTGCAGCAATTTATCTCTTTGGTCTGAATCGTCTTTCGACCGCGCCATATGAAACAGTTTCGAATACGCGCATTCGTTTGATGCAACCTGCTATCGCGCAAGATGAAAAATTTGACCGCTCGAACGCGTCTCAAATTCTGATGACTTATCTTACAGTGAGCACGCGTGGGTCCTATCCGTCGCGAGACGGTATGGAAGGCATCACACATCTCGTCTGGCCGGAAACATCTTTTCCGTTTCTTCTCGAACAATCTCCTAAAGCATTTTGCCAAAAAACTCTGTGCTTTTGACGGGCGCGGTAAGAGCCGAAGATCGGCCTGATCATTCTGAACGATTTTATTTTAATTCAATTCAAATGGTTGATGATGCGGGAGCGATCACGGCGTCTGCTGATAAAGTGCATCTCGTGCCTTTTGGGGAGTATCTTCCCTTCGAGAATATGATTGATTTTTTTGGCCTTCGAGATTTTATCGTCGCGCCGGGTGGTTTTACCGCGGCTCTCGAACGGAGAGCTTTGTCCATTCCCTCATGGCCACTCACATTGCCTTTGATCTGTTATGAAGTGATTTTTCCCGAAGAAATTTCATTATCAGACGGGCAAAGGCCAGGCGTTTTGTTAAATGTGACCAATGACGCTTGGTTCGGAATGACGCCTGGACCCTACCAGCATTTTGCGCAAGCCCGCCTGCGCGCAATCGAACAGGGTGCCAAAAGGTCTACCTCCAACAATCTATGCAACCCTATCTCAAGGTCCGATTCCATCTCTGTGGCTTTTTATGGGATTGATCGGCATCCTATTTACGCTAGGTCAATTAACACCTAGACGGGTAACTTCTATTGGTGCAACCTCTGATCGCTAGATCGGATGTAGAATATGATGTTCACTCGTTAGGGTTGATTTGTTGACCGATTTATTGCGGCCATTCTGCCGGAATGAAAATGCGTTGACCCTGATGAATTTGGACGAAGTGAGCAGAATTTCTGCATGTCCGCTTTCAAATTGATTCAGGGTCAAGGTGGTCGATGAAATCGCTTTGGCGCTTGAATCAGTGAGGTCCATTTTGCAGTCAGAACCGGGATCCCCTGTGGTAAAAAAGACGCCTAATCCTGTTGATCGGCATGTCGGCAGCCGCGTGAGGATGCGACGCATCCTTTTGGGCATGAGCCAAGAAAAGCTCGGCGAGCAATTGCAGCTGACGTTCCAGCAAATCCAAAAATATGAAAAGGGCATGAACCGGATTGGTGCGAGTCGCTTGCAGCAGATCTCGCGTATCCTCGGCGTCCCCGTTGAATATTTTTTCGAAGGCGCCCCCCAATTGAGCGAACGGCCGCCAGTTGAAAATGGCTTCGATGATCAGGGCGACGCGACTTATGTGGCTGATTTCCTCGCCACCAATGAGGGAGTTCAGCTCAACCGCGCTTTCTTGAAGATCAAGGATCCAAAATTGCGTCGCCGCGTGGTTGAATTGGTGACGGCTATTGCTGGAGATGACCTCGCGGCCTGATTTAAGAACAAATTTGTTCTTTTTAAGAAACACGTTCGTTGTTTCAGCTTGACTTCTAGAATCCCACCTGCCACGGAGACGCGAAGTGGTTCGCTTTTTTTGCGACCGAATCCTCGCGCCAGTTTCCGGAGGCATGCAATGGCCCGTTCCGATTATCTCTTTACCAGTGAATCCGTTTCTGAAGGTCATCCCGATAAGGTTTGCGATCGTATTTCGGATGAAATTGTAGATCTTTTTTATCGCGAAGGCCCTAAGTCGGGCATCAGTGAATGGGACATCCGCGCAGCTTGCGAAACCTTGGCCACGACAAACAAGGTTGTGATTGCGGGTGAGACACGCGGTCCTTCAACAGTAACGAAAGATTGGATCGCTCACACGGCGCGTATGGCGATCCGTGACATTGGTTATGAGCAAGACGGTTTCCATTGGGACCATGCTGATATCGAAGTGCTTTTGCATGGTCAGTCGGCTGATATCGCGCAAGGTGTTGATGCGCGCCAGCCTACCAATCAAGAAGAAGGTGCGGGCGACCAAGGCATCATGTTCGGTTATGCGTGCCGCGAGACAGAAGATTTGATGCCGGCTCCGATTTATTATGCGCACAAAATCCTGCGTCTCATTTCGGAAGCGCGCCATTCGAATAAAGAAAAAGTTCTTGGCCCCGATTCAAAGAGCCAAGTCACCATCCGCTATGCTGGTGGTAAGCCGGTTGGCGTGACGCAGATTGTTGTGTCGCATCAGCACTTGATTGAATCCATGTCGTCGCACCAAGTGCGCGAGCTCGTCGAACCCTATGTTCGCAAAGCACTACCGGAAGGCTGGATCAGCAAAGATACAGTTTGGCACATTAATCCAACTGGTAAGTTTTTCATCGGCGGCCCCGATGGTGACTCCGGTTTGACCGG
>RFZR01000204.1 GCA_009920595.1 Alphaproteobacteria bacterium
GGCTCGGGCGAGCGTTTGGCAGTGTCCGATATCGTTTCGGCTTTGGGTGCGCGCGGCTACTCGATTTTGATTGTCATTCTGGGCTTGCCGAACAGTCTGCCCATGCCGCCGCCCATTGCCTTCGTGAGCGGCATTTTGATGGTGTTTATTTCGCTTCAAATGATGCTTGGTCGTGCATCACCTTGGCTCCCAGCCTCTGTCTTAAAACGCGATCTCGCGAGAGCAGATGTTAGTCGTGCGATCGAACGGGCGATGCCGTGGGTCAGTTGGATCGAGAAATTGGCGCAACCACGCTATGTGATTTTTGATTCAAGCTTGGGCCTGCGCTTCATGGGGGTAGGATTGCTGATCCTCTCGCTCGGTCTTGTCTTCGCTTTACCGGTTGTTGGACAGATTCCAATTGGCATCGCGCTTTGTTTGATTGGTCTCGGCCTTGTCGAGCGTGATGGTCTTTTGGTTGCCATCGGCTTTGGTATTGGCGTCGTCGGCGTTGTGTTTTCTTATGGTTTTCTCGTCGCCGTGCTCACCGGTGCCGCGCGCTTGATCTGACGCGAAGGCGCATTAAATCAGCGCTTGGCCTTTCATACTCGTATGGCCGTTTTTACCGATGATGATGTGATCATGCACAAGAATGCCGAGCGGCTTGCCGGCTTCAACAATTTGCCGCGTCATTGCGATATCGGCTTGTGATGGGGTTGGATCCCCAGAAGGGTGATTATGAACGAGGATCACCGCGGTTGCCGAAACTTCAAGCGCGCGTTTGACAACCTCGCGCGGATAGACAGGCGTGTGATCAACGGTTCCGGTTTGTTGGATTTCGTCGGCAATCAACGCGTTGCGTTTATCGAGAAAGAGAATGCGGAACACTTCGCGCGCTTCAAACGCCATTGATGCGCGGCAATAATCAATCACCGCTGTCCATGATCCAAGGATGGTGCGTTTCTTAACAGCGCCTTTGGCAAGTTCACGCCCTGCGGCTTCAACGAGTTTCAAATCAAGCGCGGTTGAATCGCCTAGGCCTTCGGTGGCGCGTAAGCGGGCAAGGGGCGCACCCAACACTTCGGCAACCGATCCAAATTCGCTGATGAGCTTCTTCGCAAGCGGCTTCACATCGCGGCGTGGGATCGAGCGGAAGAGAAGGAGTTCGAGTAATTCATAATCCTGAATCGCTTCGCGCCCTGCGCGCATGAAGCGATCTTTCAACCTCTGGCGGTGGCCGCTGGCGTGATCTTCCTCCTGTTTGTCATCGGAGGAAGAGATCACGCGTTCGGTCATGTTTCGCTCGGTCGGCTGATATGGGTTTTGTCGAGGCCTTTCGGCGAGAGGGTGAAAATCTCGCATCCGGTCTCTGTCACGCCAATCGTATGTTCATATTGCGCGGAGAGTGAGCGGTCACGCGTCACCGCTGTCCATCCGTCGCCTAACACTTTTACTTCCGCGCGGCCGAGATTGATCATCGGCTCGATCGTGAAGAACATGCCCGGCTTTAACGGCACGCCATCACGCGGGCGGCCATAATGAAGAATATTTGGTTCGTCGTGAAAGAGACGACCAAGACCATGGCCGCAGAAATCACGCACCACCGCGCAGCGCTCGCTCTCGGCATAGGATTGAATGGCGTAGCCAATATCACCTGTCGTTGCGCCGGGCTTCACTGCCGCGATGCCGCGCATCAGGCTTTCGAATGTTACATCCATCAGGCGTTCAGCGCGGCGCGGGATTTCGCCAACCCCATACATGCGGCTTGAATCGCCATGCCAGCCATCAACCACAAGCGTGATGTCGATATTGACGATATCGCCTTCACGCAGTGGCTTATCATTGGGAATACCGTGGCACACGACATGATTAATTGAAGTGCAAATGGATTTCTTGAAACCGCGATAATGGAGCGGCGCGGGATAGGCACCATGATCCATCGCGAATTCGAAAGAGATCTTGTCGAGATATTCGGTTGTCACACCCGGTTTCACGAGATCGACCAGAAGATCAAGCGCCTGCGCCGTCAATTGCCCAGCCTTGCGCATGCCCTCAAAGGCTTCCGCTCCGAACAATTTGATTTGTCCGGGCTGGCGGCGCGTGGCAGAGGCGGCATCAACAAAGGTCATCGGAAGCGTGGGGGCTCGCGGTTAGCATCGGATGATTTAGAAATGGGGGAATTATTGTCCGGATGCAAGGAAAAGAGCAGCCTCAGCCCTCATAAGGGCGCTTTGGCCTCTTATGGTCGCGGTCTTCAACAATCTTAGGAGCCCCGATGAGCAGCGACAGCCCGATGCGCGTGACAGCGGCCCTGCTTGTGATTGGGGATGAGATTCTCTCAGGCCGCACCAAGGATAAGAATATCGGATTTCTCGCCGACTATCTGACCGCGATCGGGATAGACTTACGCGAAGTGCGTGTGGTGCCCGATGATGAAGATGGGATCATCGAGGCGATCAACGCTTTGCGCGCGCGAAACACCTACCTCTTCACCACAGGTGGCATCGGCCCGACCCATGATGACATCACGGCGGATTGTGTGGCCAAAGCGCTCGGCGTTTCGATTGATCATGATCCGCGCGCGGTGGCGCTGTTACGCGAGCGTTATCCTGATCCGAAAGATTTGAATGAATCACGTTTGCGCATGGCGCGGATTCCCGCGGGTGCCGATCTTATCGACAATCCCATTTCAAAAGCGCCGGGCTTTATGGTTGGCAATGTGATTGTGATGGCCGGTGTGCCCTCCATCATGCAAGCGATGCTTGAAAATGTAACGCCGCGATTGAAGACCGGCGTGAAATTGCAATCCGTCTCCGTTGATAGTGGTGGGTTACCCGAAGGCATTTATGCATCGGGATTAGGCGCCATTCAAAAAGATCACCCCGATGTCATCATCGGATCTTATCCGCATTTTGATGGTCAGACTTTCCGCAATCAGATCGTGTTGCGAGGTCGCGATGTTACCGCGCTTGAAAGAGCCAAAATAGCAGTTGAAGCGATGCTGAAGGGCCTCGCTGAAAATGACAAAACCATTCCTTTATAAGTGACGAGTGAGAATAAGAGATGAGCGGACAGAGTCAAAAAGCCTTTCCTGTGTCATGGGATCAGTTTCATCGTGACGCGCGCGCACTCGCATGGCGGCTTGCGGCATCAGGCCCGTTTCAATCGGTAATTTGCATCACACGCGGGGGCCTTGTACCAGCGGCAATCGTTGCGCGTGAATTGGGTTTGCGCATCATCGAGACGATTTGCATCGCCTCCTATCATGATTACACGACCCAAGGTGATTTGCAGGTGTTGAAATCGATTGCCAAAGATGTTTTGGCAACAGGGGGCGAAGGCGGCAAAGGCATTCTCGTTGTTGACGATCTCGTTGATACCGGCAAGACCGCAAAAATCGTTCGCGACATCATTCCGAATGCACATGTCGCAACCGTCTATGCGAAGCCTTTGGGTCGGCCTCTGGTCGATACTTTCATCACTGAAGTCTCACAGGACACGTGGATCTATTTTCCGTGGGATATGGGCCTCGCCTATCAGGCGCCCATTGCCGAAGACCATAAGGGATGAGGCAAGGGATAAGGGAAGGCTTGCGGGGCGCCGCAAGCTCACTTAAAGGGGCGGGGGGAATTCTCGGAAATCTGTGATTCTTCGATG
>RFZR01000205.1 GCA_009920595.1 Alphaproteobacteria bacterium
ACCCATGCCTTCTCGGCTTTCTATCGCTATTTGCGTGAAGATTTTGCAGCGGATGCAATTTTGCATTTTGGTACACATGGTGCGCTTGAATTCATGCCGGGTAAACAATCGGGCATGAGTGCGGCGTGCTGGCCAGATCGCCTCATCGGCACAACACCGAACCTCTATCTCTATGCCGCGAATAATCCGTCGGAAGGCACAATTGCCAAACGCCGCTCAGGCGCGACGCTCATCAGCTATCTCTCGCCGCCTTTATCACAAGCGGGACTTTATCGCGGCCTTGTCGATTTGAAAGCGTCACTTACGCGGTATCGCACGCTTGAGCCGGGCTCTGCTGATGCCTCTGATCTTGCCGAACTCATACAAGCGCAAGCCGCGAGCCTTGATCTTTCCGAAGCCGAGCCGCGCTGGGATGATCATGCGAAACGCATCACCGCGCTTCAAAACGCAGTGCTTGAACTTGAATATACGCTCATTCCGCATGGGCTTCATGTTGTCGGCGAATCTATGAGCGCGGAAGAACGCGCTTCAACGCTTGAGAGCTTGAAAGACGCGGGCGTTGATGCAAAGCGCCTTAACGATGCTGAAGCAATGCTACAGGATGAGACGGAGCTTACATCTCTCTTGCGCGCGCTTGACGGGCGTTTCATTCGCCCTGTCGCCGGTGGCGATCTTATCCGCACGCCGGAAATTCTGCCGACAGGCCGCAACATTCATGGTTTTGATCCGTTCCGCCTGCCTTCAAGCTTCGCGTTGAAAGACGGCGCGAAACAAGCCGAACTTCTCTTGACGACGCATCGCGCGAGTGGTCGCGCTTTGCCTGAGACCATCGCGCTTGTGCTGTGGGGCACGGATAATCTCAAAAGTGAAGGCGGGCCGATTGCGCAAGCGCTCGCTTTGATGGGCGCTGAACCGAAATGGGATTCTTATGGCCGTCTTTGCGGCGCGTCTCTCATTCCGCTCGAGAAGTTGGGTCGTCCGCGCATCGATGTGATGCTCACACTTTCGGGCATCTTCCGCGATCTCCTGCCCTTACAGACGAAAATGCTTGCAGAAGCCGCCTATCTTGCAGCGAGCGCCGATGAATCTGTTGAAATGAATTTCATCCGCAAACATGCGCTTCAAGTAATGCAGGAGCAAAATTGTACGCTTGAGACTGCGGCACTCCGCGTCTTCTCGAATGCTGATGGGGCCTATGGCGCGAACGTCAATATGATGATCGAGAATGGCCGCTGGGATGATGAAGATGAACTCGGAGCCGTCTTCAGCGCGCGCAAGAGTTTCGCACATGGGCGCGATGGCAAGGCCTCATCACAGACTGCGATGATGCAAGCCGTGTTGCGCGGCGTTGACTTGGCCTATCAGAATCTTGAATCGGTTGAACTCGGCGTGACGACGATTGATCATTATTTCGATTCGCTTGGCGGCATTTCGCGCGCCGCTGAAAAGCAACGCGGTGAAGCGATTCCTGTTTACATCGGCGATCAAACGCGCGGCGCTGGCGTTGTGCGCACGCTTGCCGAACAAGTTGCGCTTGAAAGCCGCACACGGCTTCTCAATCCGAAATGGTATGAAGGCATGTTGAAGCACGGCCATGAAGGCGTACGCTCCATCGAAAGCCATCTGACCAATACGATGGGATGGTCGGCAACAACCGGCCAAGTCCAGCCTTGGGTCTATCAAAAGGCAACTGAAACTTTTGTGCTCGATGAAGCGATGCGTAATCGCTTGGCCGCGCTCAACCCGAAAGCAGCGGTGAAACTCGCGAACCGTCTGCTCGAAGCTCAAAGACGCGAATTTTGGAACCCTGATGCCGAAACCCTCGCCGCGCTTGAACGCGCGAGCGAAGATCTCGAGGACAGACTCGAGGGCATCTCCGTGGAGGCTGCCGCATGAGTACGATTCTTCTCGACCGTATGCCGAAAAGGCCGCCTGCGCGCGGTGATGGTGAAGGCAGTGTTCAAGTTCATCTTGACCCGACCGCAAGCATCGGGACCGCGAAAGTGTTTTCCGTCTATGGCAAAGGTGGCATCGGCAAATCGACGACCTCGTCGAATTTGTCAGCGGCATTTTCAAAGCTTGGCAAGCGGGTTTTGCAGATCGGTTGCGATCCGAAACATGATTCGACATTCACATTGACAAAACGTCTCGTGCCCACGGTGATCGACGTTTTGGAAAGCGTGGATTTTCATTCAGAAGAATTGCGCCCTGAAGATTTCGTCTATGAAGGCTATAATGGCGTGATGTGCGTGGAAGCCGGCGGTCCGCCTGCGGGCACAGGCTGCGGCGGTTATGTCGTTGGTCAAACCGTCAAGCTTCTCAAAGAGCATCATCTTCTTGAAGACACGGATGTCGTGATTTTTGATGTACTCGGTGACGTTGTATGCGGCGGTTTTGCTTCACCGCTTCAACATGCCGATCTGGCTTTGATTGTCGCGGCGAATGATTTCGACTCGATCTTTGCGATGAACCGCATTGTGGCGGCTATTAATGCGAAAGCCAAAAATTACGGCGTGCGCGTCGGCGGTGTGATTGCCAATCGCTCGAAAGACACCGATCAGATTGACCGCTTCGCCGATGCGACGGGATTAAAGCGCCTTGCGCATCTCCCCGATGTCGATGCCATCCGCATCAGCCGCCTCAAAAAGTCGGTTCTCTTCGAGATGGAGTCAACGCCGGAAGTTGATCTCGTTCAAAACGAATATCTGCGTTTGGCGGCCTCTCTTTGGGCAGGCGCTACACCTTGTGACGCACGCTCGATGAAAGATCGCGAGATTTTTGATTTTCTTGGCTTTGACTGAGTGAAGGACAAAACAAGCTCATGACGATGCAAGGCATGGATACGACTTACACAACACGACGCGGCGAGATCGAGACCTATTTCGATCGCACGGCTGCGGTCGCGTGGTCGCGCCTGACATCCGATGCGCCGGTCTCGGGTATTCGCGCGACGGTGCGTGCAGGCCGTGATCGCATGCGCGCGACGCTTCTCTCGCATCTACCGCAGAATCTTTCAGGGTTGCGCCTTCTCGATGCGGGTTGTGGTACTGGCGCTCTCGCGGTTGAAGCCGCAGCGCGTGGCGCGGAAGTCGTTGCCATTGATCTCTCGCCGACTTTGGTCGATCTCGCGCGCGAACGCAGCCCAAAAGATCTCAAAGGCACGATTACTTATCTTTCCGGCGATATGCTCGATCCTCGTTTGGGTCGCTTCGATCATATTGTCGGCATGGATTCGCTTATCCATTATGAAATGCCCGATATGATTGAAATGCTTGCGCGTCTTGCGGCCATGAGCCGTCAAAGCGTGCAGATTACATTTGCGCCTTACACACCGCTTTTGGGTGCGATGCACCTCGCTGGAAAACTCTTCCCGCGCAGTGATCGTTCACCGGCGATTGTGCCGCATCGCGCGGACAAACTGCATCAGGCGATCAAACAGGACCCTCGCTTTGAAGGCTGGGCGATTGGGCGCGATCACCGCATCAATAGCGGTTTCTACATCTCTCACGCGCAGGAGCTGGTGCACGCATGAGAAGATTGAACAACGCACTCGCAAGAGGTTGGCAGCAGGTTGGAACGGGGTTCCTGCCTTTTGCTGA
>RFZR01000206.1 GCA_009920595.1 Alphaproteobacteria bacterium
TGAGAGAAGATCAGGATCAAGCACACGCCATTCTTCATGCGCGCGCACGCGAATGCCTGTGCGTGTGCGGCTTTCAACAAGGCCTTTGGCCGCGAGCACTTTGATCGCTTCGCGAATGGTGGTGCGGCTGACACCCAAAGAGAGCGCCAATTCCGCTTCACCGGGGAAAGCATCGCCGGGGTTGAACTCGCCGCCGAGAATGCGCGCTCCTAATGTGCGCACAACCGACATATGCATCTTGCCTTTCGCCCCGGAGTCTGTGGCGGGTAAGGAAGACGTCAATTTCAATGCGGCCTGTGCGTTCATAAGAGTGATCCTAATCGTGATACATGACGGATTTACCGCCATCAATCACAATGGCTGTCGCATTGATGAACGGGGCTTCGTCAGACGCAAGAAACACAGCGGTCATCGCCACTTCTTCGGGTTTGCCGATCCGTTTTGGGGGATGCATGTCATAGGTGCGTTGTCGCTCCGCATCGGGATCATCAAATGTATTCCAGTAATCAACCGCAATTTGTGTTTCGATATAGCCGGGAGAGATGGCATTCACGCGAATACCATCAGCGGCATATTGTATGCCGAGAGAGCGTGTTAATCCCAAGAGTCCGTGTTTTGCGACGGGATAGGGAAATGTATTCGGAATGATCGCAAAGGAATGAACCGAGGCGATGTTCACGACTGCACCTTTTTTATGCGCGCGCATTCCAGGCAACACCGCGCGCGTGCAGTGCCACACGCCTTCAAGATCAACCGCGAAGCAACGCTTCCATTCCTCTTCCGGCATGGAGAGAGGATCGTGAAACACATTGATACCGGCATTATTCACCAGCACATCAATACGACCAAAAATTTTGAGTGCGTCATCAACCATCGCACGGCATTGCTCGGGCTTTGACACATCGGTCTTGATGAATTGAGCGCGATAACCTTGTGCGATAAGGGAAGCGGCAACCGCCGTGCCTGTCTGTTCATTGAATTCAGCGATAACCACGGACGCGCCTTCAGCAGCAAAAGCACGGGCGGTCGCTTCACCAATACCTTGTCCGGCACCCGTGATGATCGCAACTTTATCGTTCAAGCGACCGGCCATGGCATTCACCAATCGACAATTGTGCCATCATCCATGATGGCGTTTTGCGTGTGATAAATTTCAGGTGCGAAGGGATGCGCGGCGCAGACTTTCTCATCAACCTCAATGCCAAGGCCCGGCGCTTCCGGCACTTGCCAATGGCCATCAATCATTTTGATCGGGCCTTTGACGACATCGAAATACCAAGGCACCGCACCCACCATTTCTTCTTGAATAATATGGTTTGGCGTTGAAACAGCGAAATGTAACGCCGCGACACCTGCGATGGGTCCTAAGGGATTATGCGGCGCAACACCAATGGAGGCTGCTTCCGCCATGGCTGCGATTTTCTTGGCTTCGAGTAGGCCGCCGCAATGGCAAATATCGGGTTGGGCGATATCAACGGCGCGGGATTGGAACAGTTCGTTGAATTCAATGCGATCAACAAGACGCTCACCTGTTGCAAGCGGCACATGCGTCTTGCCCGCAATTTCAATCAAGCCTTGCGTATCACCGGGAGGCAAGACTTCTTCAACAAACATCGGGCGATGCGGTGCCAATGCATCAATATAAGCGAGTGCTGCAGCGGCAGAAGCCGGGCGGCCATGAAAATCAACCATGATCTCGATATTGGGCCCAACTGTTTTTCGAAGTGCCGCCATTAAGCGACCGACTTTTTCAACATCGGGTAACGGCGCGTGATAATGCGTGTAGGGAATGAAAACCGCTTTGAAGGCGCGATAACCTTTCGCAACAACCTCTTCAGCGCGCCGCACAAGCGGCTCTTCATCAAGCGATTCATAGACCGCGCGCATGTCACCCAAACCGAGATGCGTATAGACTTGCACCTTGTCGCGCACTTTACCGCCGAGCAAACGCCAGACGGGCTGGTTGAGCCATTTGCCCATAATGTCCCACAGCGCGATCTCGATTCCCGAAATCGCACTCATGCCGATGACGCCCAATCGCCAGAAACTTTGCTTTTTGAGGATGCGTATAATCTGTTCGATGTCGCGCGGATCTTTGCCAATGATGAGAGGGGATAAATCATCAATCGCGCCGGCAACCGCACGCGTTTTCCATTCGAGTGTCGCTTCACCCCAGCCATAAAGACCGGGTTGGTCCGTCTCTACGCGGACGAACACCCAATTCCGCATTTCGGCATTGACAATACGCGTCGAAATCGCCGTGATCTTCACGGTTCCACCCTCCCTGACAAGTCTTGAACCGATCCACTCAGCGATCAATTTTCACAGACTTGATATGATAATTATTTTTTATTTATCATATAATAGACAGGCTAGGATTGGGGTCGAGGTCTTGTCAAGGGGAGGCTGTGATTAACGCGGAACTGGCGCATCGATGCGAAAATGATTTGGGTGAGGGGATCATTTGGTCTTCCGCCGAGAACGCGATTCTATGGACTGACATTCTTGGCAAACAGTTCTGGCGCTTTGATCCGCTGACTCGAAAAGCCGCCGCGCAATCTCTTTCAGAGCGGTTATGTTGTTTTGCCTCGCTTGGTGAGGGTCGTTTGATTGCGGGTTTTGCATCAGGTCTTGCGCGCTATGATTTGAAAAGCGGTCAGCGCGAGGTGATCGCTGCGCTTGAAAGCGATCAACCGACAACACGATTGAATGACGGTAAGCTCGATCGTCAGGGGCGTCTCGTTTTTGGGACGATGGATGAGGGACCGGAGGGACCAAAGCCGCTCGGTCATGTCTGGAGTTATGATGGTCAGACCCCGCGCATTTTGTTTGGGGACGTCAAAATTTCAAACAGCATCTGCTTTTCGCCCGATGGTCGGCTTATGTATTTTGCAGATACACCCGCGCGCCGCATTGATGTGTTTGATTACGATATAGACACAGGAACTCCCAGCAATCGCCGCGTCTTTGTCGAACTTAAAAATGATGCCGGTTATCCCGATGGATCAACGGTTGATGCCCAAGGCTATCTCTGGAATGCCGAATGGGATGGCGGACGTGTTGTGCGTTATGATCCTAACGGGCGAATTGATCGCGTGATTTCTTTGCCTGTGCCAAACGTGACCTGTTGCGCGTTCGGTGGGCCGACACTGAGCGATCTTTATATTACGACCGCTCGCGTGGGCTTGTCCGCGGAAGCGCTTGCCGCGGCGCCTTTATCAGGTTCCCTTTTTGTTGTTCCGAATGCCGCGCAAGGGTTAGCAGATACGCCATTTAAATCGATCAGATGATAGGCGTTGCTATTATCAGATTATAGGCTTGCCAGCGGTCATTGATTTTTTTGTCTTCAAGAATAGGCCAGGCATCGTTCCGAGGTACCTAGTTAACAAAAAAATCCCGACAAGGCAGGATCGAAAGACCTGCTTTGCCGGGACATATATGTCCATAGGGAGCCAAAAAATCAGATCGATTCTTTGACTTCCTTGGCGACGCGGAAGGCGACCTTCTTGCTCGCCTTGATCTTGATCGCTTCGCCGGTTGCCGGGTTACGGCCCATACGTGCCGCACGCTT
>RFZR01000207.1 GCA_009920595.1 Alphaproteobacteria bacterium
GCGTTGTGAAAAGCCGCAATGCTTTGATGGATGCGGCTTATGATGATCAGGTCTATGTCGATGATCGCACCATCGACAGTCACATCAAAAGATTGCGGAAAAAATTCAAAGCCGTTGATGATGATTTCGACATGATCGAAACGCTTTATGGCGTCGGATATAAATTTGCCGAATGAATGCGCTGCGTCACGACACCGAACAAAAAAACTCGTCCGGGCGTCGTGAAGGCGGCTTTCGGCTTCGGCGATTTTTTCGGCTGATCGCGCTTCGCGCCTCTTCCAGTCTTGTTCGTCGTATTGTTGTTTTGAACCTTGCAGGGCTCGTCGCCCTGCTCGTCGGATTTCTTTATATCAATCAATTTCGTCAGGGCCTTATTGAAGCACGCGTTGAAAGTCTTTTGACCCAAGGCGAGATCATGGCCTCTGCGGTTGCAGCTTCTGCCACTGTTGAGATCGATTCGATCACCATTGATCCAGAAAAACTATTACTGCTGCAAGCCGGCGAAAGCGCGATTGCTGGCGATGACTCAACCGAATTCTCCATCAATCCTGAAAATGTCGCGCCGCTTTTGCGGCGGCTTGTCACGCCGACACGCACCCGCGCGCGCATTTATGATCAGGATGGAGAGCTCCTGATCGATACAGCGGCTATGTATTCGCGTGGCGATATTATGCGCTTCGATCTCCCGCCTCCTGAAGAGAGTGAACGCACTTTGATTGCCCGTACATGGGATTTGATGACCCATAAACTTGGCAGTCGTGTGAAGGGGGATAAAGAAGACACCAACCCCACGCATGGACGGTCCATCGCCGAAGTTTCGAGCGCCTTTAACGGCGCTCCCGCCAGCATTGTGCGCGTGAATGGCGCGGGTGAAACCATTGTTTCGGTCGCCGTTCCGATTCAACGCTCTCGCGTTGTGCGCGGTGTGTTACTGCTCTCAACCCTGGGCGGCGATATCGACGGCATCATTCGGACGGAGAGATTTTCAATTCTCCGCGTCTTTGCTGTTGCGGCCGCTGCGATGCTGATCGTCTCCGCATTTTTTGCCGGAACTATTGTTGGACCTATTCGTCGTTTGTCGGCGGCGGCTGATCGTGTGAGACGCGGCTTGCGCACACGCGAGGAGATTCCCGATCTCACAGATCGGAGCGATGAAATCGGCCATCTCTCGGGATCATTGCGTGATATGACGCGCGCGCTTTATGATCGTATCGAAGCGATTGAAAGTTTTGCGGCCGATGTCGCGCATGAATTGAAAAATCCTCTTACATCTTTGCGTAGCGCGGTTGAAACCTGGCCGCTTGCGAAGAGCGATGAGAGCCGGATGCGTTTGTTGGATGTCATCAAACATGATGTGCAGCGGCTTGATCGTTTGATCAGCGATATTTCAAACGCTTCACGGCTCGATGCGGAGCTCGCGCGTGTTGATGCCGAGCCCGTTGATGTTTTGCGTTTAGCTGAAACCGTCGTGGATGTAGCAAATTCGATCCGCTCAGGTGAACAGATCACAACTCATCTCATACGTGGTGCGGGCCTGTCTTCGCCAGAAGCTGCAACCATCATCGGTTATGATTCACGCCTCGGGCAGGTTCTTAATAATCTGATCGATAATGCTAAATCTTTTTCTGAACCTCACAGTGAAATTCGTGTCACCGTAACGCGTGAAAAAGAAGCCATATTGATCACCGTTGATGATGATGGGCCCGGCATTCCGTCCCACGCGTTCGAAAAAATCTTTGATCGTTTCTACACTGACAGACCGAATGGCGGCTTTGGAGAAAATTCCGGCCTCGGACTTTCAATATCACGTCAAATCATTGAAGCGCATCGTGGCCGCATCTGGGCCGAAAATCGGATAAATGCCCAAGGTCAAGTTGAAGGTGCGCGCTTCACTGTGAGATTGCCTGCAGGCGCCATATGAAGCCGGATGCTGACGAGTGGGTTCATGCAACATGCGTCGTTGTGGACGGCGCGGGCGTGCTTATTCGTGGTGTTTCTGGAAGTGGAAAATCCACTTTAGCCCGGCGTCTGATTGAATTGGCCGAAGCGCGCGGACTGAAAGCCGCTTTGGTGGGCGATGACCGCATTCATCTCATGCGTTATGGCACGCAACTCCTTGCTGAGGGGCATCCGGCAATACGGGGCCAGATCGAAATCAGGGGGCTTGGCATCGGCCAAACAAATGTAGAAGATCGGGCCGCAATCCGGCTTCTCGCGGATTGCGTATCTGTGCTAGAAGCACGTCTTCCCGAGGCGGCAGATGGCGTCGGGACTATTTTGGGTCTAACCCTTCGGCGGGTCGCGGTGACACCAGACAGTGCAGACAATGTCCTTGTTGCGCTGGGTGTTAGCCCCGTCAAAGTGAGCGGATGAGCAATCAGGTGCATAAAGCGAAGCGCCCCTCTGTGTGTGTAAAACCTTGTCCCTCTGCGGCTCTCTTGTCGCTCCAAGGGATGCGCGCGCGATGATCGGGATGGTGCTCGTAACCCATGGACGTTTGGCGGTTGAATTTTTGGCCGCTCTTGAACATGTCGTCGGGCGCCAGAAACAAATTCAGACTGTAACCATCGGCCCCGAAGACGATATGGACATGCGTCGCGGCGAGATTATCGAAGCCGTGCGCGAGGTGGATAGCGGCGATGGCGTCGTGGTGCTCACCGATATGTTTGGCGGAACCCCCTCCAATTTGGCGATTTCCGTTATGGGTACCTGCCGTACCGAAGTGGTGGCTGGCATCAATCTGCCCATGCTGATCAAGCTCGCGAGCGTGCGCGCGGATTGTGATTTAAGCCATGCCGTCGGTCAGGCCCAAGATGCCGGTCGCAAATACATCAATGTCGCCAGTCAGGTTCTGGCAGGTAAATAAAAGAGCCAGAGGCCGTTATGAGTGAAGAGTGGATCCGGCGCGACGTCGAGATCATCAATAAAAAGGGGCTTCACGCCCGCGCGACAGCAAAATTTGTGCAATGCGCCGATAGTTTCAAAGCCGATATCACAGTGACACGTTCGGGTGAGACGGTTGGCGGTACATCGATTATGGGCATTTTGACACTCGGGGCCGGGATCGGCTCGACGATCACCCTCGCCGCGAAGGGCGAAGACGCGGAGGTGGCGATCACGGCCTTGGTTACGCTCGTGGCCGACCGCTTTGGCGAGGACGAATAATCCTTTCGGGGATGATATAAAGTTTTCTTTATATCGCGATTGCTTTAGAGCTGGCCCGCTGATATAGCGGCGCCCAATACCGCTTTTTCCCTCCCCATTGCTGTCAGGAACATCATGTCCACGCATTTTAACGACTACCGCATTGCTGATATCGGTCTCGCCGACTGGGGCCGCAAAGAAATCAATATCGCTGAAACCGAAATGCCGGGCCTCATGGCCACGCGCGCCGAATATGGCGCCTCGCAGCCTTTGAAGGGCGCACGCATTGCCGGTTCACTCCACATGACCATTCAGACAGCCGTGTTGATCGAGACCCTGAAGGCGCTCGGTGCCGATGTCCGTTGGGCCTCGTGCAATATTTATTCGACGCAGGATCATGCGGCAGCCGCAATCGCTGCCTCCGGC
>RFZR01000208.1 GCA_009920595.1 Alphaproteobacteria bacterium
TCTCATTTTTTTGCAACGGGCAAAATGAGACACCACGACGAAAAAATAATTCGTCGGGACGACAGGGAGGGATGGCGAGCATGTACAATGCCGCATACGATTCTTTTTGTCGCGCTCACCCACGCCGAAGCTTGAAAAGCAAGGCTTATTTGTCATTTGTGCAGAGCAACATCATGCGAGGTTTCTTATGACTCCGCATATACTTGTCGCAGGCACAGCCGATACAAAGGGTGAGGAATTACTATTTCTTGCTGAGATGATCCGCGAGGCGGGGGGGCATCCGATGATTGCCGATCTTGGAATTGGCAAGCCCTCCGTTGCTGTGGATATCTCCAATCATGATGTGGCTGCGTATCATTCGGAAGCGCTCTCATTATTGGGTACAAATGATCGCGGTCCCGCTGTGACGGCGATGGGTAAAGCCTTCGCGCAATTTTGCAGTGCATATAATTCTTGCGACGCAGCAATTGGTATTGGCGGAGGCGGCGGGACATCAATTGTATCAGCGGGTTTTCGAGCATTTCCGATTGGTTTTCCGAAACTGATCGTCTCGACGATGACATCGGGAAATATCGCGCCCTATGTCGATATTTCCGATATCGGCATGATTTATTCGGTGACAGATCTTGCCGGTTTAAATCGGTTGAGCCGACGCATTTTGAGAAATGCTGCTTTTGGCATTGTCGGCATGGCGCGTGCGCGCAAGGAAGAAGTTCAGTCACGCTCCGTGATTGGTCTTTCCATGTTTGGCGTCACAACCCCTTGCGTCACAGCGATTGTTGAAGCGCTAAAATCCGAGCATGAATGTCTTGTGTTTCATGCCACTGGATCAGGGGGTCGGGCCATGGAAAAGCTCGTCGATAGCGGCATGATTTCGACTTTGATCGATGTTACAACCACTGAAATCGCCGATGAACTCTGTGGTGGAGTCTTATCCGCAGGTCCTGATCGATTGGACGCAGTGATCAGGACCGGTATTCCTTATATTGGATCAGTTGGTGCGTGCGATATGGTGAATTTTGGTTCTCCAGAAACGGTTCCTTCAAAATATAAAGATCGTTTATTCTATCATCATAATCCGCAAGTGACTTTAATGCGCACGACAAAACAAGAATGTATGGCCATTGGTCAATTCATTGGTGATAAACTTAATCAATGTTACGGTCCCGTACATATTCTCTTGCCGACGAAAGGTGTCTCCATGCTCGATGATGTGGGGAAGGCCTTTTATGATCCTGAAGTAGATGAGGCTCTTTTTTCCGCGCTTGAGGCTCGCTTGAATGTGACAGCTAATCGAAAATGCGAGCGGCTTCCTTTTCATATTAATGCACCAGAATTTTCTGAGGCTCTTATTCGCGTTGCTCGTCCTTACCTTCACTGAGAAAAAGAAAATGACAAAACCAGATCGAAAAACACTCCTCAAAAAATTTCACGGGATGATCGAACAAAGAATCCCGATCATTGGGGGTGGTGCGGGCACGGGGCTTTCCGCCAAATGCGAAGAAGCGGGTGGGATTGATCTCATTATCATCTATAATTCAGGCCGCTATCGCATGGCGGGTCGCGGTTCGGCCGCTGGGCTTTTGGCTTTTGGCAATGCGAATGAAATCGTCAAGGACATGGCGCGCGAAGTTCTGCCGGTTGTCAAACACACGCCAGTTCTTGCGGGCGTCAACGGCACCGACCCCTTTGTGTTGATGCCGCAATTTCTTGCCGAATTGAAACATATGGGATTTTCGGGCGTTCAAAATTTCCCAACCGTTGGTCTCTTTGATGGTGTTATGCGCGCGAGCTTTGAGGAGACGGGGCTTGGGTATGGCGAAGAAGTCGCCATGATCAAACAGGCGCATGCGCTTGATCTTCTCACAACGCCCTATGTATTCAATCCCGACGAAGCGTCGGCGATGACGGAAGTCGGCGCTGATATCATTGTGGCGCATATGGGCGTGACCACCGGCGGATCGATTGGCGCAACATCCGCCAAATCATTGGATCAATGTGTCAAGGAAATTGACGCGATCGCAGACGCAGCGATGAACATCAGAAAAGACATCATTGTGCTTTGCCATGGTGGACCTATCGCTATGCCGGATGACGCTGAATATATTTTGAAGCGCACTAAGAATTGTCACGGCTTTTATGGCGCGAGCAGCATGGAGCGTTTGCCGGTTGAAACCGCACTGACGAAACAGACACAAGATTTCAAGAAACTCAAATTTTAACAACGATAAAACGGGAGGGATTGAGAATGGCAAGAACCTATCGTAGCGCCGTCATTCATGCGCCGATTGAAAAAGTATGGTCAACCATCCGTGATTTTAATGGTCTGCCCACTTGGCATCCAGCCATTGCCAAAAGTGAAATCGAAGGCGGTCGCGCACCCGATTCCATCGGATGTGTAAGAAGCTTTTATCTCCAAGATGGCGGTCATCTGCGCGAGCAACTTCTGGCGCTCAATGATCCAAAACATACATTCACCTATAATATTTTGAAATCTCCGATGCCCGTTAAAAATTATGTCGCGACGTTACGTCTTACGCCAATCACGGTTGGCAATGAGACACTTGCAGAATGGTGGGCTGATTTTGATGTGACTTCGGGTACGGATGACGAAATGATTACCCATATTGGTGACAATGTCTTTGTCGGTGGCTTTGCGGCGCTGAATGCAAAATTGAAAAAATAAAATTTGATTGATCACAGGGAGGATCAAATGAAGCTTGGCTTTAATCTTTTGCTTTGGACGACTCATGTTCGCGAAGATCAATTTCATCTGATTGATGATTTGAAAGCGACGGGTTTCGACGGCGTTGAAATACCGCTTTTTGAGGGCGAGATCGCTCATTATGAAAAGCTAGGAAAGAAGATCAAACAGGCAGGGATGAGTTCGAGCGCCGTTACCGTGATGATAGGCGGCAATGCGCTTTCCCCAGATAAGGTCTTGCGCGACGCGGCGCTCAATCATTTGAAATGGGCGATTGATCGTACTGCGGCTTTGGGCTCGGATATTCTTTGCGGGCCCTTTCATCAGCCACTCGGTGAATTTACGGGCATAGGCCCAACGGAAGATGAAAAGAACCGCTGCGCTGAAGTCCATAAAGCTGCGGCTCACTACGCTGCAAAGGCCGGGATCAAACTTTCTGTTGAACCGTTAAACCGATTTGAGTGCTATTTCTTGAATACCGCGAAGGCGTCAGCTGATCTTGTCGCGCGTGTGGGCGAGAAGAATTACGGCTATCTCTATGACACGTTCCATTTTCATATCGAGGAGAAGAGTCAGCCGGAGGCGATCCGTCAGACGATCTCTGCCATCAATCACGTGCATATTTCCGAGAATGACCGTGGCACTCCGGGCACAGGCCAAGTCAATTTTGATGCCGTGTTCAAAGCGCTGAAATCATCTGGATATGATGGCTGGTTGACTGTTGAAGCTTTTGGTAGCGCTTTACCGGATCTTGCCGCCGCAACGAAAATCTGGCGACCTCTCTTTGACAAGCCCGAAGATGTTTATCGTGGTGCGTTCAAGCTGATGAAAGAGGGATGGGCGCGCGCATAAACGTTGAGATGTGC
>RFZR01000209.1 GCA_009920595.1 Alphaproteobacteria bacterium
GCTGAGGGAGCGCCGCCTGCCGTCGGAGTCGACATGGCGATTTCAGACTCACTCTCGGTCCGTCAGCCGGTGCAAAACGCCGTGCTTCCGCCGCTCGCCGGTGCGCAACGGGCTGCTGCTATTGAAGATGTTCCAACCACACCGCGCCCTCTGGTCGAGGTCACCGCTGTATCGCCCGATAATCTACCTCCGACCGACGCTGCCGCAGTTATCCTGCCCTTCACGCAAGAAGCACGCCGCAAGCCGGCGCCCCGGGGCGGTGACCCCATACGCCCAAGCGTTAGCCCCGACGAACCGCTGCGGCTCGTTTACAATCAACGCGGCGCGCCTTCTGACGCGATTCCGGCCCTTACCCGCCTCGAAGCGCGGATCGCGCTCGAACCGGTCTTCATGCAGCATTATGCTTCGACCCTCTATGCCATGGTCTCGCGGCTGCCCGCGACGCCTGCAGAACGACGCGTGGCCTTTGACCTCTTCGCCTGACTTGGTGAGGTTCGCATGACCCAACAAGAATTTCTCGACGCCATCCGGGCGCTCCTCAAAGAATATGGCGGCTACACGCTTGAAGGTCCGGATTGGGCCGGTGATGTGATTTTACGTCGCGATTTGAATGGCGAAGAGAAACGCCGCCGGGGCGCGAGCCATTTCGCAGCAGCGCTTCGTCAAATCATGGGGCAAGACACTAAGAAAAACCCTCCGGCCGGGTTCGTCTGAGCTGTCCCCGCGGGCATTCACCATAGCCCGCAGAATAAAACTGGCACAGAAGTTGCTGATACTGTCTCGAACCGCGCTCCTTAAGGATCGACGAGACAGGACCTATGAAAAGTCTAGACGCACTCTTCAAAGCCGATGCCACCGCACTGTCATTGCGACAGAAGCGTTTGGAAATTCTCGGCTCGAACATTGCGAATGCCGCGACACCGCATTTCAAGGCGCGCGATATCGATTTCGAGGCCGCGTACAAGAGTGCGATGAACAGCGGCGAGCTTACAAAAACCGCGTCCGCCCATATCGATGTTGGCGGCACGGCCGACTCCGCTGAAGTGCGTTATCGCGTACCGCTTTCTCCTTCGCTTGATGGCAACACTGTCGAGCTTCATGTCGAACAAGTCCAGTTCGCTGAAAACGCAACCCATTACGAAGCGACACTGAGCTTCCTCAATGGCCGCATCAACACAATGCGCAAAGCGTTGAGAGGCGAATAATGGCCAATAAACTTACAATATTTGACGTCGCAGGGCGCTCGATGGCGGCACAACAAGTGCGCCTCAACACCGTGGCTTCCAATCTCGCGAATGCGTCATCGGTTTCTGGTAGCCCCGATACGGTCTATCGCCCAATCAAGCCGATTTTTGAAACGCAATATCATGATGTGATGGAAAAAACGGGCATCGCTACGGTTGATGTCACGGATATTTCACAGTCAAAAGCGCCCCCAGAAAAGCGCTATGCTCCCAATCATCCGCTTGCCGATAAAGACGGATATATTTTTGCGCCACCAATCGATCAAAATGCCGAAATGATCGATATGCTCGAAACATCGCGCCAGTATCAAAACAATATTGAAGTGCTCTCCACCGCGAAAACACTTCTGCTCAAAACACTGAATGTCGGAAAGTAAATTTTAGGAACACGACGCCATGGCCACTTCGAATATCTCGACCCAAGCGCAGCAGTCTCTTGATGCCCTTCTCTCAAAGATCGGCGCGAAAAAACTTTCCGATGCGCAAGCTTCAAGCGCGCCAAAAACGACATTGGGTCAAGAAGATTTTCTGAAATTGATGACCGCGCAAATGTCGAACCAGGATCCATTCCAACCGCAATCAAATACCGAAATGATTGCGCAAATGGCCCAATTCTCAACGGTCACCGGCATTCAGCAGCTCAACATGACAATGTCGAGTGTTCAATCTGAAATCGCACAAAATCGCATCGCAACAGCTGCGAGCTTCGTTGGCCGTACAGTTCTTGTTCCTGGCTCGACTGCGCTGGCTGACTCAACAGGCGGTATCAGCGGAGCAGTTGATCTTCCTTCCGCTGCCACAGGTTTGACCGTTCAGATTTCGCGTTCGTCGGGCGAACTCGTGAAGACCATCGATCTCGGCGCCAATCCATCAGGCCTCGTCGGCTTCAGCTGGGATGGCAAGGACGCCAAAGGCAATCCGATCGGTGACAACAACTACACAGTGAAAGCGATCATGACATCAGGCTCGACGCAAAGCGCAGCCGCAACAGATGTCTATGGACCCATCACAGAAGCGTCGATCCCGACGGGTAATGAAACGCAAACATTCACCGTCGAAGGTGTTGGTAAGATCAATCTAACCGACATCAAGAGCATCAAATTCTAAGACGAAACGTCACTAAAAAGTTTTTATCCAAGAAAGGCACGTCACCCCATGTCATTCTATACCTCGCTCACCGGCCTCAACGGCGCCCAGGCAGATATTTCGACGATTTCGAACAACATCGCGAACGTCGGTACGACAGGCTTCAAACGTGCCCGTGCTGAATTTGGCGATATTTTCGCCACCTCGCCTTTGCAGAACGCTTCGAGCGCCATTGGCTCGGGTACGATTTTGAAATCGATCAAACAGCAGTTCACTCAGGGTAACATTCAATCCTCGTTGAACGCGCTCGACTTAGCCATCTCAGGTCAAGGCTTCTTCGCCATGAAGCCAAGCCTTACCTCGAGCCAGACCGTCTATACACGTAACGGTTCTTTCAGCGTCAACAACGACCGATATGTTGTCGACTCGAAGGGACAGTATTTGCAGGTATTCCCGGTCAACGCCGACGGTTCGGTAACATCGACCTCAATCTCATCTGCTCAAAATCTTCAATTGCCTGTGAACTCGGGCTTGCCGTCAGCCACTACAAAGATTCAGCTCGGCCTGAACTTACCAGCTGACGCTACGATCATTCCGAATGATCCAAAATATACCGCGTCAAACCCTTACAAGTTTAACCGCACGGATTCATCGACCTTCAACCAGTCAACCTCGATCACGATTTATGACTCGCTCGGTAACCCAACGATTGCCACGATTTATTACGTGAAGACATCAAACGCGACGGACATCTCGCCGTTCAACAAGTGGCAGACACATGTGTATGTCGGTGACAAGGAACTTGATCCGGCATTGATCACGGCGAAGGATGAGCAAGGCAAAACGCTCTACATCAATAAATTCGGTGAAATCACGTCCGATCCGCAATCCAAGGACTCGACCTTTGTCGCCGGCGCGCCGCATCCTCTCTACAAATATGATGACCAGACTGAAAAGGCATCCTCAACAGCTGCCAAAGCAACGGGCATCAACATCAAGGCCTTGGGGTTTGATTTCGGTGATACGGATTCGAACACTGTCACAATTACAAATGATCCAAGCCTGTGGTCCAAGACCCGTGAAGGCGGCAATACGGACGCGTCCGCTCTTTATTGGGGCGAGAATATGTTCACGATTTCGGACGGCAACTCGCAGCCTGTCTCAGTGAGCATTCGCGCCGGCAAATATACGGGTACCGCATTGGCAGCCGAATTGACGCGTGCGGTCAATGAAGCCTTT
>RFZR01000210.1 GCA_009920595.1 Alphaproteobacteria bacterium
GCCGACAAAGGATCTGCGTCGGGCGTTACGGGCTTTTGATCTTGATATTGATCCGCGCTTTCTTGCGAATAGACTTCATGCGTCTCCGTCCGTGGTTTTAGGTTTTCAGGGGGCACATCAAGTTCGCTGACCTTTGGTAAATGATATACAGATATTTCGGGACTTGTGACATCAGGCTCTCTTTGTTCGGCGCGTCTTTCGAATTGGCGAGCGATTTCTGCAAAGTCGGCAGGTCGAATAGCTGTTTCATCGTTTCGCGGGCGCACGCTCTGTTTCGGTGCGAATGAAAAAGGAGGATTGGGCATTTTTGGTAAGGTGGCATTTCCTGATTGTATGTCGGCAGTGACAGTCGGAGCTGTGTTTACAGTTGGTGCCAATCTTACAGCATTTGCCGCGTCTCTTTGGGGTGCGGCATTGGAGCGTGTGATGTTTGTCTCGATCACTAGATCTGAATTACCGCCGATTAAGATGAGATGTTCGACTGAATCGCGCCGGACAATCATGAGCTGACGCTGACGGTCGACACTGAATGTATCAACAACACCGAGCCTTGGTTGTCGTCCACGACCGCTGCCGTCGAAACCGCCTGATGATTGGACGAGACGACGAAGAAGATAGGCGAACACGGCAAGGAGGGCCAATATTCCGGCCAAAGCCAGAACATAGACATAGGGTTGCGGGAGCGCGATCCCGAATAGCGAATTCATCCACCAGACCTTCTTCTTGATGACTTCGACCTGAGCGATACCTTTGAACGAATAAATAGGCAGGGACAAAGGCCGGATCGAGGCAAGCCCGATTCTTTTATTAACGAATTATTTACCACATTTACCAAGGCTCTAAAAATGAAAACTCTAGATAAGGTGCCAAAGAGCCATCCGGAGTTGGTATTTTCCAGGAAGCTAATGGTCCATATTCCGCTTGATTTGTATAAGCCAGTCGCCGAGATCATCGGTTATGTGATGCGACTCAAACGTGGGCAGAGGGTGCGTTATTCGTCCATGCGGGGAAGAGAATGAGTGAGTGGGTTGACGAGAGGGATGCGCCGCGTGCGGGCCGTCGGGTTCTGCCGCCACTTCTTGTTGTGCTCAGCCTCACCCTGATCGGCTTTGGCGCGGTGGCCTTGGCGACAACCGAGGATCATGTCGGTTTGGTGCTTATTGGCCTTGTCGCCACCCTTGCGGCTCTGGGCGCCTTGAGCCTGGTTGGGCTGGCCTTTGGTTTTATTTCGCTCGGCGCAACGCCTGAGTCTGATCCCCTCTCGCCCGGATTGATGGATGCGCTTGATGAAGGCTGCGCTGTGGTTGATGGCGCGGGTCGCGTCATTTTTGCCAATCGCGCCTATCTTGATTTAACCGGCTCGCAGTCTCGAGCGACCGCATTGTCTCCGGAAGGTTTGTTCGGTCATGCGCCGGAAGCGGCACAGGCGTTGTTTCGCCTGGCGGAAGCGGCGCGACGCGGATTAGAGGCTGATGAAGAGATTAGGCTTGATCGCACACTGAAAGGCGAAGCGCCTGCATGGTTTCGCATTCGCACGACTCCGATGTCCTTGCGCGATGGTGAGCGGCGTCAGATTTGGCGTGTGTCGGATGTGACGCGGGAGCGTGAACGGCAAGAAACAGTCTTCCGCGAATTGCAACACGCGATTGAATTTTTGGATCATGCGCCCGCAGGCTTTTTCTCGCTCAATCGCGAGGGCGTGATCGATTATATGAATGCGACGCTCGCTTCATGGATCGGGCGGGATCTCGCGGAAATCGGATCGGGTGGTTTGGCGCTTGAGGCTGTGATGGCGCCGTCAGATCGCGCGCGGCTCTTGCATGAAACGGGTCCGGCGAATGAGAACCGGATCGATGTGATCGAAACCGAATTGCAAAGTGTTACGGGCGGTCTCATTCCCGTCCGGCTGTTGCATCAGATCCATTTTGATGCCGCAGGTCGGGCGCTGCCAAGCCGGACCTTGGTAATCGATCGAAGGATCGGCGCGATTACGCGTGAAGAGTCGGTGAGTGATGAATATCGCTTCTCGAAACTCTTTAACGCCTCGCCCTTCGGCATCGCGATGATCAACAGCGAAGGCAAGATCGTTCGAACCAATTCGGCCTTCGCCCGCATCATGCCTTCAGGTCTTGGCAAAGTGGGCTCGGTCTTCTCCTCCATCATCGCGTCCGATGATCAGGATCGTTTTGCGTCTTTGATCGATCTTTCCGCATCCCAGAAAAGCGACGAGGCGCCGGTTGATTTGAAGCTCGCCTCCGAGGGTCGCTCCGCGCGTCTTTTCGTGACGCGTCTTCATGCCGATGCGCCCGGCGATGATGCCGCGATCATTAATCTTCTTGATACGACTGAACAGCGCGCGCTTGAGGCGCAATTTGCCCAAGCGCAGAAGATGCAAGCGGTTGGCGAACTCGCGGGCGGGGTCGCGCATGACTTCAACAATGTTCTGCAAGGCATTCTGGGATATGCAGATTTGCTGCTTGCCAATCATCGCCCGACCGATCCGGCCTTCCAAGACATTATGGAGATCAAACATAATGTGAACCGTGCGGCCGGACTCGTTGGTCATCTCTTGGCCTTCTCGCGCCGCCAGACTTTGCTGCCAGTTGTTTTTCATTTCACCGAAATCCTTCCCGATCTTTCGCGGCTGTTGAAACGTTTGATCGGGTTCCGGATTCATCTCGACGTCAAACATGATCGCGATCTTTGGCTCGTCAAAGCCGACCGCACTCAATTCGAACAAGTCATCATCAATCTGGCGATGAATGCGCGCGATGCCATGCCGCAAGGGGGCGAGCTGTCGATCCGCACCGCCAATATCGCCGCCGCCGCTTCAAGCGAATTGGGCGATACGACGATACCGTCTGCCGATTACGTGATGATTGAAATCACGGATACGGGCACCGGCATTGCGCCCGAAGTCTTGGACAAGATTTTCCAACCCTTCTTCACCACGAAGGAAGTCGGCAAGGGCACAGGCCTCGGCCTCTCCATGGTCTATGGTTTCGTCAAACAATCGGGCGGCTTTATCCTTTGTGACTCAAAGCCGGGTGAGGGGACGCGTTTCCGCATTCTTCTGCCGCGCCATATTCCTGAAGCAGGCGAGCGTGTGGTCAAAGCCGACGCGGCGGGTTCTGCCAAGCCCAGCGCTGATCTCAGCGGCCAAGGCACAATCCTTCTCGTTGAAGATGAGGATGCGGTGCGGGCCTTTGGCGCCCGCGCGCTAACCCAACGCGGCTATCGGGTGCTCGAAGCCGCGACCGGCGTTGAAGCCTTAGCGCTCCTTGAGACGGAATCGGTCGATCTCATCGTCTCGGATGTCGTAATGCCGGAAATGGATGGGCCGACATTACTTGGCGAGGCGAGGGCACGCGGGATCGCCGCCCGATTCATTTTTGTCTCGGGCTATGCCGAGGAGGCGTTCCGGAAGAATCTCCCCGAAGGCGAGGAATTTGGCTTCCTGCCGAAGCCTTTCTCGCTCAAACAACTGACCGAGACCGTCAAGGACTCACTCGGCTAACCCTCTGAATTAACAAAGCTTTCACCATA
>RFZR01000022.1 GCA_009920595.1 Alphaproteobacteria bacterium
GTTGATGGGATCACTGCGCATTTGCGCGAAGATCGTCGCCACATCCGTGATGAGGATATGGCGCGCTTGAAACTTGAAATTGCAAAGCCATTGAATTTTGAAATGGCTGCGACCGAGGAAATGAAAAAAATTGCATTGCGTGTGAAACCTCATGCGGCCTGTCTTGTACCTGAAAAGCGCCAAGAACGGACAACTGAAGGCGGACTTGATGTGGTCGGTCACCGCAATCATTTAAAGCCCTTTATTGCGGAATTGAATGAGGCGGGTATCCGCGTCTCGTTGTTTATCGAGCCAGATCGTCAAGCGATTGAAACAGCACATGCGCTCGGGGCGCCGGTGATTGAATTGCATACAGGCACTTATTGCGAAGCCTTCTCTCATGGCGATCATCAACGCGTGTCGCAAGAGTTCGCGCGGCTCAATGAAGGTGCGGCGATTGCTGGTGCTTTGGGGCTTGAAGTTCATGCGGGCCACGGTCTTGATTTTGCGACCGCCGAAAAGCTTGCCGAAATTCCTGAAATTCGCGAATTGAATATTGGTCACTTCATCATTGGTGAGGCGATCTTTATCGGTCTTCATCATGCGATCATGCAAATGCGTGCCGCGATTGATCTAGGCCGCTCAAGGGCAAGGCCGCGCTCATGATCATCGGGCTTGGTTCCGATCTCTGTGATATTCGTCGCATTGAGAAAACGCTTGAACGTTTTGGGGATCGTTTTGTCGCGCGCGTATTCACAAACGTTGAGCAACGCAAAGCGGAAAGCCGTGCACATCGTGCCGCCACTTATGCGAAGCGCTTTGCGGCTAAAGAGGCCTGCGCAAAGGCTTTGGGAACCGGCTTTAGTCGGGGTGTGTTTTTAAAAGACATCGGTGTCGTCAATGGGCCTTCGGGCGCGCCGACAGTGGCGTTGACTGGTGGGGCGGCAAAGCGGCTCGCGGCCCTCGTGCCGAAAGACCATGATGTCAATATTCTTCTGACGCTTACCGATGAGGCGCCCTTGGCCATGGCCGTTGTTGTGATTGAGGCTTTGCCGCGCCATGCCCCTTCGCCTTGATTGCGAGTCAGGGGACCGAGGACTATAGAGGGGTCGCGCCGCCTTCTTGCTTTAGGTGGCGTGGAAGAAGAACAGAAAGTTGACGTGGGATGAGCGATCTCAAAACATCGGATCCGGAAAAGGCCCAAGAATCGGGCCTGATCGAAACCTTCAAAGTCATTATTCAGGCGCTCTTGATCGCGGTTGTGATCCGGACCGTGTTGTTTCAGCCCTTCAACATTCCCTCGAGCTCGCTTGTGCCAACCTTGCTTGTTGGTGATTATCTTTTTGTCTCGAAATTTTCTTACGGGTTTTCGAAACATTCCATTCCCTTCAGTCCACCAGTTTTTTCGGGCCGCATTTTTGGATCCGAGCCAAAGCGCGGTGATATTGCGGTATTCAAATTGCCGCGCGATCCCTCAATTGATTATATCAAACGTGTGATTGGTCTTCCGGGTGATCGCATCCAGATGATTGACGGCATTCTTCAGATCAATGGCCAGCCGGTGCCGAAACAAAAACTCGGTACAAAAGAATTAAATGCCGGAGCCGGCTATAAAGATGAAGCGACCTATTATCGTGAAACATTGCCGAATGGCGTAACCTATACAATTCAGGAACTCGAAAAATTCGGTAATAAGCTTGGTCGTAATACGTCCGCTTATGTGGTTCCGCCCGGTCACTTTTTCATGATGGGTGACAATCGCGACAATTCGCTCGACTCTCGCGACATGTCTTCGCAAGGCGTGGGTTATGTCCCTTATGAAAATTTTGTGGGCCGTGCCGAAGTGATTTTCTTCTCGGTCGAAGAAGACTCAGCCGCCTGGAAAATTTGGGAATGGCCATGGTCGGTGAGATGGTCACGTATTTTTAACCGGATCGGATGATCGCGTGGCGGCAAAGCGCATAAGTTCCGACCTTACCGAGTTAGAAAATCGGATCGGGTATCACTTCAAGAGTCGTGCCTATCTCGAGCAAGCTTTGACACATATCAGTGCCGTGAAAGCCCCCGTGTCCGCTGACGCTTATTATGAGCGGCTTGAATTTTTGGGTGATCGCGTTTTAGGCCTAGCGATCGCCGAATTGCTTTATCGAAATTTTCCGCATGAAGCCGAAGGGGTTTTATCACGCAGGCTTGCCACTCTTGTTCGCAAAGAAAGTTGCGCGCAAGTCGCTGAAAGCTGGGGCGTGAGTCCCTTCATCAAGCTGGGCCCAGGTGAGATGCAATCGGGCTTACGCAAGAAGGGCGTGTTGCTCGGCGATCTCTGTGAAGCCATCATTGCGGCCATCTATCTTGATGGCGGCTATGATGCGGCGCGACATGTGGTCGAACAAAGCTTTGGTCACAAGCTTCATGAGAGCGATGCTGCGCGGCGTGATGCTAAATCAAGCCTTCAAGAATGGGCCTTGGGACGGGGCTTACCGGTGCCTCATTATCATGAAGTCAAACGTTCAGGCCCTGATCATGCGCCGCTTTTTGTGATTGCGGTTGAGGTACAAGGCTTCTCATCCTGTGAGGCAGAGGGGCCATCGAAACGTTTGGCCGAACATGCTGCGGCTGAAGCCTTTATGTCGCGTGAAGGCGTGGAGAGACCGTAATGACTAATGAGACGCCGACACGCTGTGGTTATGTCGCATTGATCGGCGTGCCGAATGCCGGAAAATCAACGCTTGTGAATGCGCTTGTTGGGGCAAAAGTTTCAATCGTTTCGCGCAAAGTGCAAACGACGCGGGCGCTTGTGCGCGGCATCGCGATGGTTGATCAGACACAGATTATTTTCGTTGATACGCCCGGGATCTTCTCACCGAAGCGTCGTCTCGAACGCGCGATGGTGACATCCGCTTGGGGCGGTGCGGGCGAGGCCGATGCGGTCGGGCTCGTGATCGATGCACGCAAAGGCATTGATGCGGATGTTGAAGAGCTTCTCATCTCTTTGAGCGAATGGAAAAAGCCGATCCATCTCATCTTGAATAAAGTCGATCTTGTTGATCCGCCACATCTTCTCACTTTGGCGGAAATGCTGAATGCGCGCATCGCGTTTCGTGAAACCTTTATGGTGTCGGCAACGACGGGCAGCGGGGTTGATCGCGTACGCTCGCATTTTGCGGCTTTAATGCCCGAGGGTCCGTGGCTTTATCCGGAAGATCAAGTCTCTGATGCGCCCATGCGTATGCTTGCTGCTGAAATCACGCGGGAGAAATTATTTGAACGGCTGCATGATGAATTGCCTTATCGGTCAACTGTTGAAACTGATCAATGGCAACAACGCAAAGATGGGTCCGTTCGCATTGAACAAACGATTTTTGTCGAGCGTGAAACCCAGCGCATGATTGTGCTGGGTAAAGGTGGGCAGACCATCAAAGCGATTGGTGCGGCCTCGCGCAAAGACATTGCCGAGGAAATCGAAACACCGGTGCATCTTTTTCTTCATGTAAAAGTGCGTGAGAATTGGTCGGATGATCCGGCGCGGTATCGCGAAATGGGTCTTGAATTTCCGAAAGAGTGAATTGCAGGAGCGGGCGTAAAGCACATGGAATGGCAGGATGATGCCATCGTGATTGGTGTGCGCCGTTTGGGCGAGGCCGATGTCATTCTTGAAGCGATGACGCGCGCACATGGTCGTCATTTGGGTGTTGTGCGTGGTGGCCGTTCTCGTCGTTTGCAGCCGGCATTACAAGCGGGGAATGCCGTCTCTCTTTCTTGGCGCGCACGGCTTGATGAGCAGCTTGGTCATTTTGCCGTCGAACCCATGCGGATGCGTGCGGCGGCATTTATGGGCCAAAGACGCACGCTTTATGCATTGACGACAATTGCCGCCCTTGTGCGTCTCTTGCCTGAACGTGATCCGCATCCTTCACTCTATGACGCTTTAGAAATTATTTTGAATACGATGGATCAAGATGATCTCGCAGCCCCTTTGCTCGTGCGGTTTGAAGTGGCGTTACTCGCAGAACTTGGTTTCGGCCTTGATTTGACAGAATGCGCGGCTACAGGCGCAAAAGAGCGATTGATTTATGTCTCGCCAAAATCGGGTCGTGCGGTGTGTGAAGAGGCGGGCGAGCCTTATCGCGAGCGGCTCTTCAAGCTTCCGGCCTTTCTTTTAGATCAGGCCAATGTCGGCTTGCCGCAAGAAAGCGATGTTGCCGATGGTTTGACTTTGACAGGCTATTTTCTCGAGCGCCATCTCTTCGGTGCGCGCAATCTGCCGCTTCCAGAGGCACGGGAGGCGCTTTCAGCCCTCTATCGACAGGGAAAGGGCGCTGAAACCCTCGGCTAGAGGGGCTTTGGCTTGCCGCGAATCGGTTCTGAGGGCATCCGGACACGGGTAAAAACTGAGGTAGGTTCATGGGTAAGCGCGTCGCTCCGCCGGATGATAAGGGCATTGAGGAAATCTCGCTGAAAGATGCGCTTGAAGAGCGTTATCTCGCCTATGCGCTTTCTACCATCATGCATCGCGCGCTGCCGGACGCGCGTGACGGTCTGAAGCCCGTTCATCGCCGTCTTCTTTATGCGATGCGCTTGTTGCGTTTGGATCCCGGCCAGGCCTTCAAGAAATGCGCACGCGTTGTCGGTGACGTGATCGGTAAATATCACCCGCATGGTGATCAATCGGTCTATGATGCGCTTGTGCGTCTCGCGCAAGATTTTGCGGTTCGCTATCCGCTTGTTGATGGTCAAGGCAATTTCGGAAATATCGACGGTGATAATCCGGCTGCGATGCGTTACACCGAAGCGCGTCTCACAGAAGTGGCGCGTTTGCTTCTCGAAGGTCTTGACGAGAATGCTGTTGATTTTCGTGAAACCTATGATGGTTCGGAAGAAGAACCGCTTGTTCTTCCCGCAGCATTTCCCAATCTTCTCGCTAATGGATCGCAAGGCATTGCAGTCGGGATGGCCACATCAATCCCGCCGCATAATGCCGCTGAACTTTGTGACGCCGCGCTTTATTTAATCGCTCATCCGAAAGCGACCACTGATCAAATACTCACCTTCGTGCCAGGTCCCGATTTTCCAACCGGCGGTGTGATTGTTGAATCACGCGAGTCGATTGCTGAGACCTATCGCACGGGTCGTGGTTCATTTCGCGTTCGAGCGAAATGGACAAAAGAAGATCAGGGACGGGGATTGTGGTCGATCATCGTGACCGAAATTCCCTATATGGTTCCGAAATCGCGGCTTATCGAAAAACTTGCCGAATTGATCAATGACCGGAAATTGCCTTTCCTTGCCGATGTGCGTGATGAATCGGCAGAAGATATTCGTATCGTTCTCGAACCGCGTGCGCGCACCGTTGATCCTGAAATTCTGATGGAGTCACTCTTCAAACTCACTGAGCTTGAAGCGCGTGTGCCGATGAATATGAATGTGTTGACCGCGGGTCTCGTGCCGCGTGTGCTCGGCCTTGCGGATGTGTTGCGTGAATGGCTCAATCATCGCCGCGATGTTTTGGAGCGCCGATCACGTCATCGTCTGTCACAAATTGATAAGCGTCTTGAAATTCTCAAAGGGCTTTTGATTGTATATCTTGATCTTGATCGCGTGATCAAAATTATCCGCGAGAAAGATGATCCCAAAGCGGAACTCATCAAAGCCTTCAAATTGACTGATGTTCAGGCCGAAGCGATTTTGAATACGCGTTTGCGCTCCTTGCGCAAATTGGAAGAGATGGAACTCAAGCGCGAATTAGAAACGCTCACCGAAGAAAAGGCGCAGATTGAATCACTTCTGGCTTCGCCCGAGAAGCAATGGAAGGCGATCTCTTGGCAAATTCGTGAAGTCAAAAAAAGTTTTGGTCCCGACACAAAAATCGGCAAGCGTCGTTCAGCTTTTGCAGACGCGCCTGAGATTGGCACTGTTGATCTCACCGAAGCGATGGTCGAGCGTGAGCCACTTACCGTCGTGCTTTCGGAGAAGGGCTGGATCCGCGCGCTTAAAGGTCATGTCACAGATTTGGGCAATCTACAGTTTAAAGGCGATGACTCGCTGAAACTGAGTTTCCACACCGAGACAACAGCGAAGATCCTTGTCTTCGTCACAAGCGGTAAAGTTTACACGCTTGATGCTTCTAAGCTGCCGGGCGGTCGCGGCTTTGGTGATCCTGTTCGTTTGCTCGCCGATATTGATGAAGGCGCGGAGATTGTTACCGCCTGGCCGCATAAAGCGGGAGAGAAATTATTGTTTGCTTCATCGGTCGGACGCGGCTTCATCGCGCTCTCTGATGATACGATTGCGAACACACGCAAAGGGCGGCAAGTCCTCAATCTTGATGATCGAGAAACCGCTCGATTTGTTGTGCCGGTTGAAGGTGACCATGTCGCCGCGATTGGCGAGAACCGCAAATTGCTTTGTTTCCCGCTCTCGCAAATGGTCGAGATGGCGCGCGGTAAAGGCGTTCGGATTCAAAAATATAAAGATGGTGGCATGGCCGATATCAAGACCTTCAAATTGTCGGAAGGTCTCACATGGAAAGATACCGCGGGCCGTACGTGGACGGTTGGCAAGCCTGACATTAAGGAATGGATTGGCAGCCGTTCGGATGCAGGCCGATTGCCGCCAAAAGGATTCCCAAAAGCGAATAAATTTTCGGCTTAAACTTCGAAAGAAGATTTACGTGTCGGAGTAACGTTCGACGCGTGCCCACCCATTGGTGCCCAAACGTTCTTGCGGCAAGAAGCGGGCTTTATAGGCCATCTTGCGCGAACCGGGAATCCAATAACCGAGATAGAGATAGGGCAATCCGCGTTTGCGTGTGCGCTCGATATGATCAAGGATCATATAGGTGCCAAGGCTGCGTTGGCTCTCTTGCGGATCGTAGAACGAATAGACCATCGACAAGCCGTCGGCGAGGACATCGGTCAAAGCGGTCGCGAGAAGCGGACCTGTTGCCTGACCAAAAAATCCAGGCTCGGTGCTGCGACGCCGATATTCGACAAGCTCGGTGTCGACATGGGTGTCTTCGATCATCAGCGTAAAATCGAGAATGTTCATATCAATCATGCCGCCCTCTGTATGGCGGGCGGAGAGATAGGAACGAAACAAGCCATAATGTTCGGCGCTTGCGGTGTTTGGCACTTCAGTGCCCATGAGATCTGCATTTTTCTCAAGAACACGGGCGAGATTGCGCGAAGGGGTAAATTCGTCAACGGGCACCCTCACGGACACGCAAGCTGAGCACCGTTCGCAAGCAGGGCGATAGGCGATGGTTTGGGAGCGACGAAACCCGGCTTCCGAGAGCAGGTTGTTCAGGCTCTTTGCCCGGCGGCCGATCAGATGGGTGAAGACTTTCCGCTCCATCTGGCCCGGAATATAGCCACAGGGGCTTGGCGCCGTCATAAAGAACTGGGTCGGATCTTGCGCTTGATTTGTCATCCGGTGTTCCGTGATCGGTCCCGTGTCCTTACCCTGAGCAGATGATAGGCATGAGTCATCGATCCATGCAATCGCTTTGGGTAAGTCGGCCGCTTTGTCTTTGGGGACTAGCCAGTGCGCTTTTGGATTTTCTATTATGACGTCTTGATGTCAGTGGGTTCAGGCGGGAAGGGCCTCGTAGATGGTGCAGAACATTTTTCGGGTTGGTCTTGTGGCTTTGGTGTCCCTTTTTGTGGCGTCCTGCGCGACAACACCAACATCGCAATCAAATATGTCGGGCGGCGTTGTGGACGTTTCCTATGAAGCTGTGGGCCTCGTGAATTCCTTCCGTGCCCAAAATGGTCTTGGTCCCGTAAGCGTTGACTCCGCCGTTGTTGAAGCCGCGCGCTATCAGGCGGTTGCGATGGCGTCGCGCGATGTGCTTTCCCACGAAGTCGCCGGCGACTTCACAACGCGCATGAATAATGCCGGCTTTACCTATGCACTTGCTACAGAAAATGTTGGCGCTGCAGATCGATCTGTTGCTGACTCGATCAATGCCTGGATCCGTTCGCCCCATCATCGCGAGAATATGCTGATGAGGGAGGCCAAATATATGGGCATGATCAGAGCGAGCGCGCCGGGCTCACGCTATCGGACTTATTGGGCACTCATTCTCACATCAGCCCAGGCAGGTTCGGGCCCGAAAATCATCTACAGCTCGGCCAAGCCCAGCCGAGGGAAAGTTGGAACGCCCTTTGAAAATGACGGCGTCCAGATTTTCTTCACAGGGCAATAATGGATCGCGCGCAGATTTAGCGCGCGAGCATTTCCGCAACACGCGGTGCGAAATAAGTGAGAATGCCATCGGCACCAGCGCGTTTGAAGGCGAGTAAGCTTTCAAGCATCGCACGGTCACCATCAAGCCAACCATTTTTCGCAGCCGCCATGATCATCGCATACTCACCTGAGACCTGGTAGGCGAAGGTGGGCACGCCGAAATGTTCGCGCACACGGTGAACAATATCGAGATAGGGCATACCTGGTTTTACCATGACCATGTCGGCACCTTCTTCGAGATCAAGCGCCACTTCTCTGATGGCCTCTTCGCCATTGGCCGGATCCATTTGATAGGTTCGTTTATCGCCCACCAATGTTGCCGAGGTTCCGATCGCGTCGCGGAAGGGACCATAAAAGGCGGAGGCATATTTCGCGGCATAGGCCATAATTTGAACGGCCTCATGACCATGATCATCAAGAGCCGCGCGGATGGCTCCCACGCGTCCATCCATCATATCGGAAGGCGCGATGATGTCTGAGCCTGCTTCTGCTTGAACCAGTGCCTGACGGGCAAGCTGGAATACGGTTTCATCATTCAGAATGGTCTCGCCCGAGAGCAATCCGTCATGACCATGGCTTGTATAGGGATCAAGGGCGACATCGGTCATCAAGCCTATTGAGGGCGCGACCTTTTTGATCGCGCGACAGGCCTGACAGACGAGATTGTTAGAATTGAGCGCTTCGCTTCCTGTGGCGTCACGCTTTGCCGGATCCGTATAGGGAAAGAGCGCGATGACCGGAATGCCGAGCTTGGCGGCTTTTTCAGCATCCCGAGCCGCTTCATCGACGCTCAACCTTTCAACGCCCGGCATGGAGGCAACAGGCACGCGCTGATTGACGCCATCGACGACAAAAATCGGCCAGATGAGATCATCCGTGGTCAAGCGATTTTCACGAACCAGCCGACGCGACCATTCCGCTTTCCGGTTCCGCCGAGGGCGATGAGGCAAAATCAAGCGCGCAGAGTCGCGGGACGCCATGGTTACACACTCCAATCCCATCTATTTCTTGTCTTGAGGAGAGCTTTTACCATCGCCTTGGTTGTCTTCGGAAGAGGAAGAGGCGATATTTCTTGTCGAATTATTCGATCTGTTTTGCTCCCTCTTTGGGGCGAAAGGCATAAAACGACCCATGGCCATTCACCTCGATGTCTCGCAAACCAAGCTGCATTTCGTTCTGCAGGTCGCCTATCGGATCTTGGCGGTTTTTTGGCTGATCAAGGGGTTTTGGGCTTGGGCGGACCTGACGGGTGTCCTTGGATCTGGTCTACATTTGGCGAAGACCGATTTTGAAGCGGATATGGCGATGGCTTTGATTTTTGCGATCCTCGATCTGATTGCAGGTGTCGCACTGTGGATGTCCTGGCGGTGGGGCGCAGGCGTTTGGTTTCTTGTGGCCACCGCTTATGGCCTCTCAGCCATTGCCGCGCAGGCGAGTTTCGGAAGTAAATTTTTGGGCGTGTTAACGCTTGCGCTGGTCGTGATCCATCTGATGCGGATCTTTTTCGTTCGGGCACAACCCGAAAAACGGCTCACAATTGTTTGAGTTTTAATTGGTCCATTTTTAGCCATTGGCTTTTCATCCTGCTTACCCTTTTTAAGGTAAGGTTTTCTTAGGGACAAAAATTAATTCGTCTTTTACGAGCATTCTCATATTCCCTAACGTCAAAATTGTATTACGTTTGGGAATTAAGGGGATGATCTCCGATGAATAAGATGGTCAAGATTTCTGTAAATGACGCTTCGGTGAAGACGCTGGGGGCCGCAGCGCCTGTTTATCTTGAATCGCTTTCGCTCGTCGAAAGGCTTCACCGGGGACTGCTTGACGTGGTCAAGGATGAGTTTGACCGTCGCGGCCGTTCGGACGTCAATCCGGTTCAGGCCTTGTTGCTTTTCAACATTGGCGACAAAGAGCTGACCGCAGGTGAATTGCGTTCACGCGGCTATTATCTCGGCTCCAACGTCTCCTACAACGTCAAGAAATTGGTCGAGACGGGCTATCTCTCGCATGAAAGATCGCGCGTGGATCGGCGGTCTGTAAGGATCCGTCTGACCGAAAAGGGACGCCAAATCCACGACATCGTGCAGGGGCTTTATTCCAAACATACCCGCACGGTGGAACGGGTAGGGGGTATCAGCGAGCCCGAATTTCGCTCGGCCAACGCTATTTTGATGCGGCTCGAACGCTTTTTCAGCGATAATGTGAAATATCGGCTTTAAGAACGACACTTTTTCTTCGTCATCAAATTGCCAAAACTCGGGCGCTAGAGAGGCATCTCAAAAGCGTTGTGACAGGAATCATTAACGCGGTTTTGCGATAATGAATGTGTTCTGGGTTTGGGATTTTGATGATGGTTGGTTCTTTCGGGGTTTCCCGTCGCGATTTTTTACGCGGCTCGACTGCTTTAGCCGCAATAGCCTTCGGTGCTGGTTCTGCCCTCGCGCAGGACATGATGGACGAAACCGGTGATCAGGCCGAGTGGGTGCAAAGCTATGACGCCGCCACATCAAAGACATTAGACCGTTCAACTGCACCGTTACTGTCTCCCGGAACCGTCGCTGCTACGGAAGCGGCGATTGAAAAATTCAAATTGTTTATCGCCAAGGGCGGATGGCCGCTTGTTCCGACTGTGCCGTTGAAGCTCGGGATGCAAGATCCCGCTGTTATTGATCTCAGAAAAAGATTGATGGCGTCTGGTGACCTTGATCTTGAAGCCGGTCTTTCCGATGTGTTCGACTCTTTCGTTGAAACGGGTGTGAAGCGTTTTCAAGAATTGCATGGCTTGCGTCCATCCGGTCTTGTCACGCGTCAAACGATTACCGCTTTCAACATTCCAGCCGATGTTCGCCTCAAGCAGCTTGAAGTGAATCTCGTAAGGCTCCGCTCTTACGCTTCCAATCCGGGCAAGAGATTTGTAACTGCCAATATTCCGGGTGCGCTTGTCGAAACGGTTGAGGACGGTGTTGTTCAAACGCGCCATGCGGCAGGCGTTGGAAAGATTGATCGTCAATCGCCGATCATGACCACGCGCGTTATTGATATCAATTTCAATCCGTTCTGGACCGTACCTGCGTCGATCATCAAAAAAGATCTTATTCCGAAGATGCAGGCCAATCCTAATTATCTGATCGAGAACAAGATCAGAATTTTCACTAAAGACGGAAATGAAATCCAATCCAGTCAGGTGAACTGGAAGACGGATGAGGCGACACGTTATCAATTCCGCCAAGATCCGGGTGGTGAATTCAATTCGCTTGGATTTGTGCGCATCAATATCGCCAATCCTTATGGTGTCTATATGCATGACACACCGGCCAAAGGTATTTTTGGCGATGATTTCCGCTTTGTGTCGTCAGGCTGTATGCGCGTGCAGAATGTGCGTGATTATGTCGAATGGTTGCTTAAAGACACACCCGGCTGGACACGCGAACAAATTGATGAAGCGATCCAATCAGGCCAGCGTGTTGATGCGAAATTGACAAAACCTGTTCCCGTTTTTTGGGTCTATATCACCGCATGGGCGACGCCGGACGGTCTCATTCAATTCCGCGATGACATTTATAACAAAGACGGTTTAGGACAGGTGCCTTTGGTCACGACTGTAAAAGCGACTGACGAATAATCACTGTTCCGGCGTGGTCGTGCCTTGGCGTTTCAAAATGCGCGCCACATCAGGTGTAACAACAGGATCGTCAAAACTTCCTGTCACTGTGTAAGGCAGAATGGCGGGTGCGGTGCCGTTTTCGGGATCAGGTCCGGTTGCGATCCCTTCAAGCGTCAATCGCCGTTCGCCAATATTCACTTGACCGGTCATCGTCATGCCATTTGGCGGGAAAATCATTTCCGCCTTCTCGAGCGTTGCATTTCCGTTCGCAATCGCGGCGTTGACATGAACACGATCAAAATCGGTCTTGCCACCTTTCATATCGCGGATGGCCGATAGAGTGCGCGTCTCGATACGTTTCAGGATGGTCGCGAGATTGACACCATTCAGAGTGCCATTGCTGATCGTTACATCGGTCGTTCCTGAAAGCGCTTTCATGATCGCGTCTGCCGTGCGCCCCTTCGATTCAAATTCAAATTTTCCTTCTGTGGTACCTTCGATCTTTCTCATATCCATGAGCGCGAGTGTTGCTTGCGCCAAATCGAGATTATCAAAGCTGCCGTGAAGCGCTAAACGATACCCTTCATCCTCAGGCTTGATCGATACTTTTCCTTTTGCCGATCCTTGAAAGAGTTTTGAGCCGCCTAAAGTCAGATCAAGCGCGCGATCTTTCGCAAGGATTGAAACGGCGAGATTGGCGATCCGCACAATACCGAGATTCACACGTTCTGCTGAAAGTCGAACATCGAAATCTTGCTCGGGTGTAAGACCATTCGAGAGCGGTTCTGTTTTCCATCCTTGCGCCTGCTTTGGCCAAAGAGGCGACAAAAACTCAGTGACATCCATATCGCCCGCTGAAAGACTTCCGAAAATGAGAGGGCGTTCACCACCAACATCAAGGCCGATGCCGCCTTGCATTTCGATCTTGCCGAGGGTGAGCGCCGCCTCGCGAATGGCGATGCGCTCACTCGTAATTTCCGCCGCCCCTTTAACCGCCAACGGTGTCGTGAAGGTCAAAGGCGGATCGATATCGAGCCATTTGCCGAAGCGATCAAGCGCCTTGATGGCGAGATCGATTGTGCCTGCAAAATGAAGTTCCGGCGTTGTGGCCAAAGCGCCTTCAAGAGTGATCGTGCCGGGCGCGCTCTTGATCAGAAGTGTTGAAGCTTTGCTTCCTGTTTTCGGGTCGATAGGGTCGATCCGAGCGCTCACATCGACGGCCTCGCTTTTCCATGGCAGGCGAAGATCGAAATCGATCCGCCCCGCTTTGGTGATCGACAAATCTGCGTCAAATTTCTCAACAAAGGAGACGGGCGCGTCAGCGGCCACCACAATTCGACCCCCGCGGATGGCGATCGCTTCGATTGGGCTTTGTTGGATTGTATCTGCCGCGCCCAGTGCGCCGGTTAAAAGCGCAAGCGCATTTTGGCGTGTCTCGGGAAGGCTCGAGGGTGGCAGCGTGATCACGGGATCATTGACCGTCAGGCTCGAGCCTGAAAGCCCGCCCGATAACAAGGCCATCACACTCACAGGAACCGAGGCCTGTTGAGATTTTATAGAAAATTTGTCTTTTTTAGAGATAGTTAGATTATATATCTGAAGTGTTGGACGAGGCAAAATCGACAAAGAAGCCGAGAGATCAAGCGTCACATCTGGACCGAGAAATCCGATCAAAGTCGGCCTGATCAAGCGCCCAGCGCGTTCGCCATCGACAGGAACCGAAATCAGGCTGCCAACGCCAATAAGGGCGAGGAAGAGAAGGGCCGCAATGCCGAGGCGTCGTGCCTGTCGCTTGATGTCAAAGGGGCGCATTGATGACGGCTATCTTTTTCCTAAACCAAACTCGGTATACATCGGCCGCCAGGATACCGGAAGCGAGGGAGCACACTCGCTTCTGGATAAAAGGGGGAGACGGATGATGCGGCAGGAACCACTCTGGCGACCGCGGCCTGAAGCGGCGGCGTCGAGCGCGATGGCCGAATTCCGGGCCTTTTTCGGAGCCCGCCTCGGCCGGACATTTGCGGATTATCCCGCGCTTCATCAAGCCTCGGTTGAGGAACGCGGAGAATTCTGGTCGGCGCTTTGGGATTACTGCGGCGTAATCGGCGAGAAGGGAACGGTTTTGCTGGGTGATGACCGGATGCCGGGCGCCGCGTTTTTCCCCGAGGCGCGGTTCAATTACGCGGAAAATCTTCTCCATGATGCAGATGACCGTGAGGCCATCGTTTTTCGGGCGGAGGATCGTGTTGAGAAACGCATGAAACGACGCGAGCTTCTGCAGGCGGTCGGATCGGCGCAGCGTTTTTTGAAATCCAAAAATGTCGGGGTGGGGGATCGGGTTGCGGCGATGCTGCCGAATTGCCCCGAGGCCATTGTCTTGATGCTCGCCACCGCATCCCTTGGTGCGATCTGGTCTTCATGTTCGCCGGATTTTGGCGTGCGCGGTGTCCTTGATCGCTTCTCGCAAATCGAGCCGAAGCTTTTCCTTTGCTGCGATGGCTATTTTTATAATCGCCAGCGTTTATCGATCCGCGACAAATGCGCTGAAATTCTCGATGCCCTTCCGTCGGTCAAAGCCAGTTTGGTGATCGATCTGATTGGCGAGTCAAAAGACGTAGCATCATCGTTGGTCGATGCTGTTGCTTATTCAGACATGATGTCTGAGACTTCAGACGAACCCATTCATTTTGAAAGGCTCGCTTTCAATCATCCGCTTTTCATATTGTTTTCATCAGGCACGACCGGCATTCCGAAATGTATCGTTCATGGCGCGGGCGGCACGCTTCTTCAACATCTGAAAGAACATCGCCTTCATTCAAATAATGGCGAGAATGATCGCGTATTTTATTTCACCACTCTCGGGTGGATGATGTGGAACTGGCTCGTCTCGGCCTTGGCGTGTCGTTCAACTTTGGTCCTCTTTGATGGATCACCTTTCGCCCCGCGACCGAATGTTCTTTTTGATTATGCGCAACAAGAGCGTGTGACATTTTTTGGTACCTCGGCAAAATATCTT
>RFZR01000211.1 GCA_009920595.1 Alphaproteobacteria bacterium
CGCAATAACTCGTCAAGATCTTGCGAAATAACGATGACCGCCGATCCAGCATTTGCGAGATCAATGATTGCCTGATGAATGGCGGCTGCCGAACCGGCATCAACACCCCATGTCGGTTGGCAAATGACAAGCACGGATGGATTCTGCAAAATCTCGCGACCCATAATGAATTTCTGTAAATTGCCACCTGACAACGAGCCAGCGAGCGCGCGCGGGCCGAGGGCCTTAACTGAAAAACGTTTGATCACCGATTGGGCATAGGCTTCAGCACCGCTGCGATCAATCATACCATTCGGATCTAGGCCCATGCGCGTGCGCGCGCTTAGAAATGCATTATCAGCGAGCGTGAAATTGCCGATGGCTGCATGTCCGTTACGTTCTTCAGGCACGGCACAAAGACCAAGCGCACGTCTTTTTGTGGGACCCAATCGACCCATAGGATCTTTATCAATGCGGATCGCATCATCACGATCAGCCAAAGATTCACCCGATAGGGCATCGAGTAATTCATTTTGACCATTACCCGCAACGCCGGCGATTCCGAAAATTTCACCTGCATGAACATCAAATGAAATTGATTGCAGGGCGACACCGAAATCATCAGGTTTCGGAAGCGATAAATCGCGCACGGAAAGACGAACAGCGCCTTGCGTATTCGTAACACCTCGCGCGGGATCTGCGAAATCAGAGCCAATCATCATCTCGCCCATACTGCGCGGTGTTTCTTTACGAGGATCACATGTCGCCACAACTTTGCCACCGCGCAAGATCGTTGCGCGATCGCAGAGTTCAACAATTTCGTGAAGCTTGTGCGATATATAAAGGATTGAGCAGCCTTCAGAGGCAAGACGACGCAAAGTCACAAAGAGATCTTCAACCTCTTGCGGTGTGAGAACAGATGTTGGCTCATCCATAATCAGCAAACGCGGATTTAATAAAAGCGCGCGCACAATTTCAATGCGTTGTCTTTCACCAACCGAAAGAGTGGCAATGATTCGACGCGGATCAAGTCGCAATCCATATTTATCCATCACGGCGCGTATCTCGCGATCAAGCGCGCTGCGTGAAATTGCACTGTCCAAACCAAGCGCGATGTTTTCGACAACATCCATCGCTTCAAAAAGCGAGAAATGCTGGAACACCATCCCGATACCTTGCTTGCGTGCGGCACGCGGATTAGGCGCGCGATACTCTTGTCCTTCCCACAACATGGTGCCGCTGTCGGGCGCCATGATGCCGTAAATCATTTTAACGAGTGTCGATTTGCCCGCACCATTTTCACCTAAAAGCGCGTGAATTTCGCCGGGCTTAACCGAGAGATGAACATCACTATTGGCAATCACACCGGGGAAGGCTTTTGTGATGCCCCGCATTTCAAGCCGTGCGATCCCGTCACGCGGTCTGGCGTTGGTGGTCACTTCCGGCCTCTTTCCTCAAGTCTCACGCGGCGATGGCCACGTCCCCTCGGAGAAAAACGTATAGGAGCCCGCTACAGCGCGCAACACTCTGCCCCGTGAGAGTGCCCAAGGCCTCATCATTCTATGGGGAAAAATTAGGCAGGCGCTAAACGCACGCGCACAGGTGAGGGGCAGGTTCGTGCCGCTACCTTGAGTAGGATGGGACGATCTGTTTAGAGTTTTGCGTCGCAACCTGCCGTCGAAGGTCCCCAAATATGAGCGCCGTTCGCCCTTACGATCTCGATCTCCTTAGAAAATCCTTTGAAGTCGCAAAAAAAGCGCGTGATGGCGGCGATCATCCCTTTGGTTCGGTCCTTGGCGACGAAACAGGGGCGCTTCTGATGGAGCAGGGGAATGGCTATTCTGCCGAAGGGGGAGACCGTACCGCCCATGCCGAGCGCTTGCTCGCCTCACGCGCAGCGAAAGCCTATCCGCTCGAAAAACTTGCCAAAATGACGCTCTATACCTCGGCTGAACCCTGCGCCATGTGCGCTGGCGCGATTTATTGGGCTGGCATTGGCCGCGTCGTCTTCGGTCAGACGGAGAAGGGCCTCAAGGAACAAACAGGCGATCACGAAGAAAACCCGACGCTCGATCTGCCCTGCCAGATTGTATTCGCGGCCGGGCAGAGGCCAACCGAGGTCGTAGGCCCCTTGCTTGAAGAAGAAGCCGCTCAGCTTCAGGCGGATTTCTGGGCCAGCAAAGCCTAAAGGGCCTTCATGCTCAGACCGCCATGCCGAAGAGATCATAAGCGTCGGCGCGTTCGATTTTGACCGTCACGATATCGCCTGCGCGCAAGGGACGACGTGAGCCGACGTGAACTGCGCCGTCAATCTCGGGCGCATCCCCTTGCGAGCGGCCACGCGAAACCGTTGGGCCCGGCTCATCAATGATCACCTTGATCCGCTGGCCCACTTTGGTTTTCAGCCGCGAAGTACTGATCGCCTGTTGGGTCGCCATAAAGCGGTCATAGCGAGACTGTTTGACATCATCGGGAACCTGCGGAAGACCGAGATCATTTGAGGGCGCGCCTTTGACGGGCTCGTATTTGAAGGCGCCAACGCGATCGAGTTTTGCTTCTTTGAGCCAGTCGAGCAGGAATTCGAAATCCTCCTCAGTCTCGCCCGGAAAGCCGACAATGAAGGTCGAACGCAAAGTGAGATCCGGACAAATTTGCCGCCAGGCCTTGATCCGATCGAGCGTCTTTTCCTGATTGCCGGGCCGCTTCATGGCTTTGAGCACGGATGGCGAAGCGTGCTGGAAGGGGATGTCGAGATAGGGGAGCACGATGCCCTCCGCCATCAGCGGAATGACGTCATCAACATGCGGATAGGGGTAAACATAATGGAGCCGGACCCACGCGCCGAGCGAACCCAGATCGCGCGCAAGATCGACGAATTTCGCGCGGACCATTTTGTCGTTGAACGCGCTTTCCGCATATTTGAGATCGACCCCATAGGCCGATGTATCTTGCGAAATGACGAGCAATTCTTTGACACCGGCGCCGACGAGTTTTTCCGCCTCGCGCAACACATCGCCCGCAGGTCGCGAGACGAGATCACCGCGCAATTTCGGGATAATGCAGAAGGTGCACCGATTGTTGCAACCCTCTGAAATCTTTAAATAAGCATAGTGACGCGGGGTGAGCCTGATGCCTTGCTCGGGCACAAGATCGAGAAACGGATCATGCTTCGGCGGTACGGCCTCATGAACCGCTTTCATAACGCTCTCATAGGCCTGCGGACCTGTGATTGACGCCACCGCCGGATAGGCTTCGCGGATTTGCTCAGGCTCAGCGCCCATGCAGCCAGTCACAATCACTTTGCCATTCTCTGAAAGCGCCTTGCCGATGGCGTCGAGCGACTCGGCTTTGGCGCTATCCAGAAAGCCACAGGTGTTGACGATTACCGCGTCGGCGCCCTCGTGATTTTTGGTGAGCTCATACCCCTCAGCCCTCAGCCTCGTGATGATGCGCTCGCTATCAACGAGCGCCTTGGGGCAGCCGAGAGAGACAAAGGAAATTCGAGGGGCGGCAGAAGACATGGCAGACATTCCGGTTTATTCGGCGAGGCTTATA
>RFZR01000212.1 GCA_009920595.1 Alphaproteobacteria bacterium
CAACACGATCACGCGGCGCGTGGCGGAAGTCTATGATGCGGATGTGTCTTTGATTGATGCCGATCCCGAATTGTCAAAAGCCGGCGCGGGAACGTCATGGGGTCATGGCGAGACACAAGGTGAAGGTGCTGACGCAAAACACGATCTCCCGAAAGGTGCATCATCATCAGCGTCGCCGCGCAAGGGGTCGGAAATCTCTCAATCCCCTGCAGGTGAAATGACGCCCGCAGCTTTTGCGAAACATCGCGTCACTGAAGCGCTCGCTTCCAAAATTGATCGTAACAACTATGTCACGATTACCGATCTCAAGGTGCTTGACCAGTTTATCGCTGAGGCACGTGAGGAAGGTGTGATCGCGGTCGATACAGAAACCAGCGATCTTGATGCGATGGCGGCGGATCTTGTTGGTATTTCGCTCGCGGTCAGACCGGGTCGTGCCGGCTATATTCCGCTTCAGCATCGCAGTGAAGGATCAGGCGATCTTTTCGGCGGGAATAATCTCGTCGCTGGTCAATTACCGGTGCGCGAAGCGATCAAGCATTTAAAACCGCTGCTTGAAGACAAATCCATTTTGAAAATTGGACAAAATCTCAAATATGATTGGCTTGTGTTGAAAAGACACGGCATCGAAATTGCGCCCTATGATGACACGATGCTGCTTTCTTATGTGCTTGATGCGGGGCGTGGTTCGCATGGCATGGATGAGCTTTCAAAGCGTCATCTGGGACATGAGACGATACCGTTTTCTGAAGTAGCGGGCTCTGGCAAAAATTTCATCGGCTTTGCGCGCGTACCGCTTGATAAAGCCACCGCTTATGCGGCTGAAGATGCGGACGTCACTTTACGCTTATGGCGTGTGTTAAAGCCCCGTCTTGCGGCCGAACGCATGACGACGGTTTATGAAACGCTCGAGCGGCCCTTGCTCGATGTGCTTGCGCGCATGGAGCGGCGCGGCATTTCGATTGATCGGCAAATGCTTTCGCGTTTGTCCGGCGAATTCGCACAGACCATGGCGCGACTTGAACATGAGATTCATGAGGCGGCGGGTCAAAGTTTCAATCCCGCTTCACCAAAACAATTGGGTGATATTCTCTTTGGCAAAATGGGTCTGCCGGGCGGCAAGAAAACCGCAACGGGGGCTTGGGCGACAGGGGCGCAAATTCTCGAAGAGCTGGCCGATCAAGGTCATGATTTGCCAAAGCGCATTTTGGAATGGCGACAAATTTCCAAACTAAAATCAACTTATGCTGACGCGTTGCCGGATTTTGTGAATGCTGAAACGAAGCGCGTGCATACAAGTTTCTCGCTCGCTGCGACGACAACGGGACGACTCTCTTCATCCGATCCGAATGTGCAGAATATTCCCGTGCGCACCGAAGAAGGCCGCAAGATTCGCGCGGCCTTTGTTGCCACACCCGGCCATAAATTGGTGAGTGCGGATTATTCGCAAATCGAATTGCGCATTCTCGCGCATATGGCCGAGATCCCCGCTTTGCGTAAAGCCTTTGCGGATGGCATTGATATTCATGCAATGACGGCGTCGGAAATGTTTGGCGTGCCGGTGAAAGATATGGATCCGATGATCCGCCGTCGTGCGAAAGCGATCAATTTCGGAATCATCTATGGCATTTCCGCTTTTGGTCTTGCCAATCAATTAGGCATCGGGCGCGAAGAAGCGGGTGCTTACATAAAAAAATATTTCGAGCGTTTTCCGGGCATTCGCGATTATATGGAACAGACGAAAAAATTCGCGCGTGAACATGGTTATGTCACAACAATTTTCGGACGGCGGTGTCACTATCCTCAAATCAATTCATCGAATCCTTCTGAGCGCGCTTTTAATGAACGCGCGGCGATTAACGCGCCGATCCAAGGCACCGCAGCCGATATTATTCGTCGTGCAATGATCCGCATGGATGAGGCGTTGCACAGTAAAAAGCTGAAAGCGGAAATGCTCCTGCAAGTGCATGACGAATTGATTTTCGAAGTGCCTGAAGCGGAAGTTGATGCGACGATTTCGATTGTGAAGAAGATTATGGAGGATGCACCTCATCCCGCCATTCAATTGGCGGTGCCTTTACAAGTTGATGCGCGCGCCGCAAAAAATTGGGATGAGGCGCATTGATGGCAACGCTACCGACACTTTCCTCCGATGAACTCGAACGCTATGCACGGCATATTGTATTACGTGATGTCGGCGGACCGGGACAACAAAAGCTCAAAGCATCGCGTGTTCTGGTGATTGGCGCAGGCGGCTTGGGCGCACCGCTTTTGCAATATCTTGCGGCGGCAGGTGTTGGTACCATTGGTCTTGTCGATGATGATGTCGTCTCGCTTTCCAATCTTCAACGGCAGATCATTCATGGCACATCTGATGTCGGTCGCGCGAAAACAGAAAGCGCTTCAGAAGCAATGCATCGCATCAATCCGCATGTGAAGGTTGAAGTGCATCAAACGCGCATCACAACCGAAAATGCGGCATTATTGATTTCGTCTTATGATGTCATCGCCGACGGCTCAGACAATTTCACAACGCGCTATCTTGTTTCCGATATGTGTTGCCGCGAAAAGAAGCCACTCATCACTGCCGCGCTCGGCGCGATGGATGCCACGGTGACAACGCTTCGTCCTTTTGAAAAAAATGCGGACGGCGTTCTCAATCCAACCTATCGCTGTTTGTTTCCTGAGCCGCCTCCTGCGGGTACGGTTCCAGCGTGCGCCGAAGCGGGTGTGCTTGGCGCGCTCGCAGGTCTGGCGGGCAGCTTGATGGCTTTAGAAGTTATTCGTGCGATCGTCGGTTTTGGCGAACCGCTTGTCGGCAAGCTTTTGATGATTGATGCCCGCGCGATGCGTTTTGAAACGGTTCACTATCGCTGGGATCCCGACAATCCATTGACGGGCACGAACACCTTACTCTGATTGCGAGATGCGTGCAGACGCATATTTCGAGTTGCGCAAAATCACCTTGGCGCCAATCTCCACGCGATTATAGAGATCGGCGACATCTTCATTAAGCATACGCACGCAGCCGCTCGAAACTTGCTCGCCAATCGTCCAAGGCTCATTGGTTCCGTGAATGCGGAAGAGAATGTCCTGACCATTTTGATAAAGATAAAGCGCGCGCGCGCCGAGCGGACTATCAAGTCCACCTTCCATGCTTGCGGGCAAATTGGGAATCAAGGCGCGCATATTCGCGGTGGGAATCCAATCAGGCCAAGCGCTTTTTCTGCCGATGCTCGCATTGCCTTGCCACGAAAATCCGCGGCGCCCGACACCGATGCCATAACGAATAGCCGTGCCATCGCCCGGATAGTAAAACAAATGGCGATTATCGATATCGACGACAATCGTGTTCGCAGGCATATCTTCCGGCGCTGAGACTGTTTCGCGGCGTAAATCCGCGCGCAGGCGTGAGCGGTCAATTTTCGGAATGTCATAGGGCTCGTCAGGAATGGAACCGACATACCATTGATCGGCATCATCAGGCGGCTCGACCGAATGATAGGTCTCGGTGCTCGCAAGTTGAATCGT
>RFZR01000213.1 GCA_009920595.1 Alphaproteobacteria bacterium
ATCGGTTTCGATGCGCCCATTCGTGCCGAATTGACTGATTGGGAAAAAATAACCGTCACATGAACGCACGCAGATTGTGCGGAAACCATTTTGCAAACCAAGCTCGGGACGCGCGAAGGGATCATCCGGCATTTCTGATGATTGCAATGTGGATTGTGTGTCACCAAAGAGCGAGCCGACACCGGCCTTGGCTTGGTTATTGATCGCGCCCGGTGTGCAGGTGGTTTCAATCGCCGTTTTCAAACCGAGCTTTTGTTGTTGCAGCTCGTCAGAGCCACCACGTGCGGCTTCTGTTTTGAGCGCTTCGATATCTTGTTCGAGTTGGCCGATCTGCGCTTCAAGCGCCGCGCATTTCGCTGGAGCCGGTGAGGAGATCAAAGGCAAACGCAAATCCGAGCAGCCGATTGATTTGGCGTAAGCCGCCGTTTTGTCGTGTTCGCGTTGCGCTTTTTTGATTTGGCTCGCGAAAGACACATCGCTTGCCGCCGCAATCGATTGCTCAACGGCCGCGAGTTCCGCCTTCAGATTATCGCAATAGGCATTAGGTTGTTGCTGCGCAAAAGCGGGCGCGCTGAGAGCGCCAGCAACGCATAAGGCAAGGATCTGACGGAGCGGGTGCAAGCGGGGCATGACCAAAAATGAGGAGCGACCAGACTGTCGAAAGGCCAAAGGATCGCGTCAATTTCATGGCCGAGCCGACAGCGCCCCCTCATTCCACCCTTGCATAGGCCGCGTCAAGCGGGCCCATTTAGTTCCGGCAGGTGATCAGATAGGCATTTTGAGAAGGGTTAACCGCCACTTTTGACGTGAGCGAGGCCGTGATGTCCTCGGCTGAGGCGCGCTCAAAGCGGATGGCAACGGACATGCCCTTCACTTGGCACCAGGAATCCGCAACGAGTTTCGCGCAGGCTTTGCCCTCGGCGAGGCAATCATCCATGCCATAACCATCATCGGCGGGCACAACGAATGTCGTTTCAGTGGCGTAAGTGAGACTTGGCGACAGACTAACCGCAAGCAGGACGGCGAACAGAACAAAACGCATAAGGGCAGAGATCCGAAATTAGAATTTTCCGCAAATTCTCCCCGATTGATTGAAACATGGTTAAAATCCGGCGCGAAAATCAAGGTTTTTGCAAATTGTGAAGCGGGGCTTGGCTTGACGGGCGGCTCATCCGACGGCACAATACGACCTATGAAAAAGACCTCGCCGATCTGCATTTGCGGAATTATTACCAGCTAATCGCTTAGCTGGCCGGGGCCCTTTTACTCTTCTGATCCAGAGCAAAGTTGACCGGGGCCAGCCAGGCAGGAGCCCTCATGTCGCTAACGCTTTACAACACGCTCACCCGTAAGAAAGAGCCCTTCGCGCCGATCGATAAGACGCATGTGCGCATGTATGTCTGCGGACCGACGGTTTATGATTTTGCCCATATCGGCAATGCGCGGCCGGTGATCGTGTTTGATGTGCTTTATCGTTTGCTGCGGCACATCTATGGCGAAAGCCACGTTACCTATGTGCGCAACATCACGGATGTGGATGACAAGATCAATGATCGCGCGGCGCGTGATTATCCGAATTTACCCTTGAATGATGCCATTCGCTTGGTGACTGAGAAAACCGCCGCGCAATTTCATGCGGATGTTGCAGCGCTTGGTTGTTTGCCGCCGAATGTAGAACCGCGCGCAACCGATAATATTCAGGAGATGGTCGGCATCATCAATCGCCTTCTTGCGAATGGTCATGCCTATATCGCGAAAGGCGATCAAGGCCGCGAAGTCTTGTTTGAAGTCGGTCGTATGCCGGCCTATGGCGCGTTATCAAATCGTAAGCTGGACGAACAGATCGAAGGCGCGCGCGTGGCGGTGGAAGCGCATAAAAAACATCCCGCTGATTTCGTGTTGTGGAAAGAATCTTCAAGCACCGAACCCGGTTGGACTGGGCATTTTGTCGAACGCGGTGAGACGATTTCGATTTATGGTCGCCCCGGCTGGCACATCGAATGCTCGGCGATGAGTCATCGCTATTTGGGTGAGACCTTCGACATTCATGGTGGCGGCATTGATCTCGTGTTCCCGCATCATGAAAATGAAATCGCGCAAAGCTGCTGCGCCTTCGGCACGCCCCGTATGGCGAATGTTTGGATGCATAATGGTTTCTTGCAAGTCGAAGGCCAGAAAATGTCGAAGAGCCTCGGCAATTTCGTGACGATCAATGAGTTGTTGGCAACGAATAAATTCGGTGGTCGCTCATGGCCGGGTGAAGTCCTGCGCCTCGCAATGCTCAAAACGCATTATCGACAGCCAATTGATTTTACAGTGAAGGCGTTGGAGGAGGCAGAAGCAGAGCTTCAAAATTGGATAGATATTCTCGAGAAAAATCAAACTTCATTCAACAATAGTCAAGTGCCGGATCAATCGGTTGTATCCGCTTTATCGGATGATCTGAATACACCACAATTTCTTACAGCTCTTCGGCGGCTTGCCTCGGATGCAAAAAAGGGAAGTTATCGTGAAGCTCAGCTTTTGCACGATAGCTTAGAATTTTTTGGACTTGTGTCTCACGCTTCATTCAGCCGTTCTGCCAAGTCTGAAGTTAATACGCATGTGATGAGCCTTAATGATCCAGAATTTATCATAAGCATTAAAGCGCTAATTACCGCTCGCCTAGACGCTCGCCGCAATAAAAATTTTGCCGAGTCAGACCGCATTCGAGATGAGTTGCTTGCAAATCGAAGCCTGGGTCGCAAGCTTTGAAGACCAAGCATCCTTCACCGCGCGTGTTACAGCGGGCCTCACTTTGATTGCCACGCTTGATGGGTTTCCGGCGGGCTACGCGATGCTCAAAGGGCAGGATGAAATTGATCTTCTTTACGTCGCGCCGGGCGTTGTGAGACGCGGTGTGGCTTCGGCCTTGATCGAAGCGCTCGAGAAACTTTCTGTCGCACGTGGTGCCACAAAACTCACAGTGAAAGCGAGTGATGTTGCGCGTCCGTTTTTCTCTGCACGCGGCTATGAGCCGCAAAGCCGCAACACTGTTCCCCTTGGCGAGGAGTGGCTTGGGTACACGGTGATGATGAAATCTTTTGGCGCACAAGCGCCCAGTCTTCAGTGAAAGTTGAACCTCATGTCTCTTGATCGGGTCTATTTGTTTGACACCACTTTGCGGGATGGCGCGCAGACAACGGGCGTTGATTTTTCGCTTGCTGACAAAATCCAAATTGCCACAATGCTTGATGGTCTCGGCATTGATTATGTTGAAGGTGGTTATCCCGGCGCCAATCCGCTCGATACGGAATTCTTTTCTGAAAAGCGCACAAAGCATGCGCGCTTTACTGCTTTCGGCATGACGAAAAAAATTGGTCGCTCGGCGTCGAATGATCCGGGCATTGCCGCACTGTTGGACTCAAAAGGTGATGCGATTTGTTATGTTGGCAAATCATGGGATTATCAGGTGCGTGTCGCGCTTGAAGCGTCGCTTGAAGATAATCTCGACAGTGTACGCGACAGCGTAGTGACCGCCGTGAAAGCC
>RFZR01000214.1 GCA_009920595.1 Alphaproteobacteria bacterium
GGTGCAAAGGAAGTAAATCGCTTTCGCCACTTCTTCCGGCGTTCCCAAACGGCGCATCGGAATCTGCGCGACAATTTTATCCGTGCCTGGTGACAAAATCGATGTATCGATTTCGCCAGGCGAAATTGAATTCACACGCACGCCGAGCGGGCCGTAGTCAGACGCCATCTCACGCGTGAGACCGGCAAGAGCCGCTTTCGATGTTGCATAGGCTGCACCTGCAAAGGGATGAACACGCGATCCAGCAATCGATGTGACATTCACAACGGAGCCTTTGGCTTTTTTCAGTTCATCGAGCAAACCCTGGGCGAGCATAACGGGCGCAAAGAAATTCACCTGGAATACGGTGCTCCATGTATCAAATTCGGTATTGATCGCACCCAGTCGTGAACCGCCTTCCCCTTTTGGCGAGATCGCTGCGTTGTTCACAAGCGCATCAAGACGACCATCTTCGAGACGGCGTTTGATTTCGGCAATGGCTTCAAGCGTATTTTGCGGATTAGCGAGATCGACTTGTATGTGATCTTGGGCGCCCATTTCCCAAGGACAATTTTCAGGGAAAGGTTGACGCGAACAACTGATCACGCGCCATCCGGCCGCAGAAAAACGTTTCACCGTTGCGTGACCGATGCCGCGACTGGCTCCGGTCAGAAGCATCGTACGGCGTGGGGCGTTATCGCCAGTCTGTGTCATCGGGTTCATCCTTCACACGCAAAAACAAAAATCTAAAAAAGAAAATCAGGGATAGAGCCGGGCCTTTGTCCAACCACCTTCAGGTGCAGGGCGACGGAACACAATCCGATCATGAAGACGAAAGGGTTTGTCGTGCCAAAATTCAATTTCGACAGGACGGATGCGGAACCCTGTCCAATGAGGCGGCCGTGGCACCTCCCCGATCGCATATTTGGCGGCATTGGTTGCCACCGCTTTCTCGAGCGCGAAACGGCTTTCAAGCGGGCGGGATTGCTGGCTCGCCCAAGCGCCGATCCGGCTGTCGCGCGGACGCGATTGAAAATATTCATCCGCCTCGGCATCGGTCACGATTTCGACCGGACCCCGCACCCGCACTTGCCGCCTGAGGCTCTTCCAATGGAGCACGAGCGCGGCTTTCTTGCCGCTCAACAATTCCCGCCCCTTGGCTGATTCGGTATTGGTGTAGAACACAAACCCCGCTTCATCCCAGCCCTTCATCAAGACCATGCGGACATTCGGAAGACCATCCGGATCGACGGTTGCGAGCGCCATGGCGTTGGGATCATTGGGTTCTGATGCCGTAGCATCAGAAAACCAGCGCTCAAACAGAGCAAAAGGCTCTGAAGCTTCAGTAAAGTCACCATCCGTTAAACTTTTCACGATTCTAATGCTCCGGCGTGGCCAGAAGGTCGCATAGGACATACGGCGTAACACTGCCAATGGTTTTTCTTCACTTTGCCCGCCGGAGCTTCCGGCCCCTCGGCCAGATTTTGGCCCTCTCGACGCTCGTAGCTCTTGCGGGCTGCGGCACAAGCCTGCCGATTTTCTCGGAACTGATCCCGGATCGCGGTCCGCTTTATACGAGCACCATCCGGTCCGAGTCCGCTGCGCTTTCGCCAGGTCTCACCGCAAATGACTGGAACGAGGCCTCTTCGGCTCTGTCGTCAGCCCTTGGTCCCGATAACTCCGGCACCACTGTGCTCTGGACTGGCAAAAGCGGATCGAAAGGCTCGTTCCGGGCGCTTGGGACTGCCTTCATGCGTGATGGGGATCTCTGCCGCGCCTTTGAAGCGGAAATTAAAACGGGCAGCAAAGAGCCACAAGTGACGAAAGGCACCGCCTGTCGCTCGATGGCCGGGGCTTGGCATATCGTCGAAACGGCTTCGCAAAAAAGCTGACATCCTCCTTCCGTCACATTGCGGAGAGATGACGCGACCCTTAAATAGGGAACGAGATCCGCTGTTCTCGATTTTCAAATAAGAAACTGCGTCAGGACCTGCTTCATGCGTGACCCTTATTCCGTCCTCGGCGTCGGCAAGACCGCGAGCGATGACGATATCAAGAAGGCCTTCCGCAAACAGGCGAAGATTCTTCATCCCGATCGCAACAAGACCGATCCGAAAGCCAAAGACAAATTTGCTGAATTGAATTCGGCTTATGAGATTCTGGGCGATAACAAGAAGCGCAGACAATTCGATTCCGGCGAAATTGATGCCGAAGGAAAACCCCGCGCGCCTTTCGGTGCCGGCTTTGGTGGTGGGGGACCTTTTGGAGGCGCGCGTGGCGGCCGCGCAGGCGGTTTTGCAGGCGGACCTTTCGGAGGTGCTGGCTTTGGCGGCGGCGGTTTTGGCGGCCAAGGCTTTGATGCGTCCGATCTCTTTGCGGAATTTTTCCGTTCGGGCACAGGTGAAGCCAAAGCCAAGAAACGTGGACCTGAACCCGGCCCCGACATCAAAGTGGTTGCGAAGATTACATTAGCGGAGTCGCTTTCCGGCACGACGACGCGCGTCTCGCTTCCGACGGGACGCACGATTGAAGTCAAAGTGCCTGCGGGTGTGACTGAAGGCAAAGTGATCCGCTTGAAACGGCAAGGTCATGCAAGCCCGATGGGGGGCCCGCCGGGTGACGCCTATGTCACGATCCACATTGCACAAGATCATCGCTTTCAGGTTGATGGAAAAAACCTGAAAGTGCGTGTTCAGATTCCGCTTGAAGATGCGGTGCTTGGCGGCCGTGTGCGCGTGCCGACACTCGAAGGCGCGGTTGAATTATCGATCCCGCCCTATAGTTCGAGCGGACAGACTTTACGTCTTCGTGGCAAAGGCGTTCCCGCAGAAGACGGCGCAGGCGATTTGATGGTCACGCTTGAAGTGACCATTCCGAAAGAGCCTGATCTCGAATTAGAAATGTTAATGAAGCGCTGGCGCGATCGTAAGCCACGTTAAGAAAAGCGAGACCGTGTTCTATGGCACAGCTCAAAGAAATTTCATGCACGGGTCGAGTCATCGGCTGCTATCTCTCGCGTGATCGAAAACCTAGCCTCGAAAAGATAGCGACGGATCGTCTTGAAATTACGCTTGATGGCGTTGTGGGTGATTGTCACGCGGGCCGCACACGCGCCTCGGACAGCCGCACCCTAAAGCAATATCCGCGCAACATTGATATTTTCAACAGCCGTCAGTTTTCAATCGCGTCCGTTGAAGAGCTTGCCGAAGTCGCAACGCGCATGGAGATTCCGGAAGTAAAGCCTGAATGGATCGGCGCCAATCTTCTTGTCAGAGACATTCCGCATTTTACGCTTCTGCCACCGGCATCGCGTTTAATGTTCTCTTCGGGCGCAACTGTGATTGTCGATCTTGAAAATCATCCGTGTAAATATCCAGCAGATGTCATTGAACGCCATCACCCCGGAAAAGGCCTCGCCTTCCCGAAAGTGGCCATGAAAAAGCGGGGCGTTGTCGCTTATACTGAAAAAAGTGGAGCGATTGCGGTTGGTGATACGATCCGCATATTTGTGCCAACGCAGGAAGCGTGGCC
>RFZR01000215.1 GCA_009920595.1 Alphaproteobacteria bacterium
CGAAAGCGGTGTTCGGCGGCTTGTGATCAGGCCTATCGACTGTCGTCTTTCCATCTGAAAAGGCGCCCTTTGGGTGCCTTTTTTGTTTTCGAATTTTTCTTGTTTTTCTTTTTGTCTTTGCGGTTAGAAATTGACCGCATTCGCGCCTTTCAATGAGAGAAGCGCGCGCGCTTCATCGGGTGTCGCTACGCTTAATCCCAAGCCTTCAATCAGTGTGCGGGCGATACGAACTTGTTCGGCATTTGAGGTTGCGAGTTTTCCGGGGCCCGCCCAAATCGAATCTTCCAAGCCAACACGGACATTTCCGCCAATCGCTGCAGCGGTTGCGGCGATCGGCATTTGATTGCGGCCCGCGCCCAACACCGACCATACATACTCATCGCCGAACAAGCGATCAGCGGTGCGCTTCATATGCATCACATCATCGGGATGCGGGCCAATGCCGCCCAAGATTCCGAACACAGTTTGTACGAAGAGCGGTGGGGTTACGAGTTTGCGATCTAGAAAATGCGCGAGATTATAAAGATGCGCCGTGTCATAGCATTCATATTCAAATCGTGTGCCTGCATCTTTCAAAGTCGAGAGTACAAACTCAATGTCTTTGAATGTGTTGCGGAAGACGAGATCGCGTGAATTTTCAAGAACAATCGGTTCCCATTCATGTTTGAATTCATGAAAGCGTCCGAGCATCGGAAACAAACCGAAATTCATTGAGCCCATATTGAGGGAGGCAAGTTCCGGTTTGAAATGGGCGGCCGGTTGTACCCGTTCAGCAACAGTCATTGAGGGCGCGCCACCGGTTGTTAAATTGATGACGACATTCGAACGCGCACGAATTTTCGAGAGGAATTTACCAAACGCTTCGGGTGATTGATCGGGGCGTCCATTTTCCGGATTGCGGGCATGAAGATGAACAATGGCGGCGCCTGCTTCTGCCGCTTCAATCGCTGACTGCGCAATCTCATCAGGCGTAACCGGCAGATGCGGCGACATTGAGGGTGTATGAATCGCACCCGTGATGGCGCAGGTGATGATGGTTTTTCTTTTTGAAGACATGAGACGCCTTTACACTTTTATTCACAAAGTTTCGACATTGCCATCAACGCCGAGTGATTGGCCCGAGATATGGCGTCCCGCGTGCGAGAGCAAAAACAAAATTGTTCCGGCGACATCATCTGCTGTCACCATGCGCCGCATCGAGACGCGATCAAGATAGGTTTTTTCCATCTCTTTGTAAGACACACCCGTTTGTTCCGCACGCGCCTTGATAACATTGGTCATGCGCGGACCTTCGACAATGCCTGGTAAAATCGCATTCACGCGAATGTTATCGGGGCCGAGTTCTTTCGCGAGCGATTGGGTAAAACCAATCACACCCCATTTTGCAGCCGCATATGGTGTTCGGAATGCATAACCAAAACGCCCAGCGGCAGACGACATATTGACGATGGAACCACCCCCTGCAGATTTGATCAAAGGCACAGCTTTGCGCGCGCATAAAAATTGCCCAGTGAGACAAATATCAAGCGTGCGGTTCCACTCAGCAATCGAAAGGTCTTCAACCTTGCCGGTGGGTCCGGCAATGCCGGCATTGTTGATCAAGGCATCAAGACCACCAAGAGTCTTTGCAGCGTCAGCAAACAAGGTTTCGACATCCGCTTCTTTTGAAACATCGGCTTTGGTAGCGCCATGCGTCGGGTGAACCTTCTTGAAGGCCACGAGAGCTTCATCATCAATATCGCAAATATGCACGCGTGCCTTTTGTGCAATCAATAGATCAGCAATCGCACGACCAATGCCGGACGCCCCCGCGGTCACAATCACGCGTGTCCCCTCGGCCAATAAAAAAGGGTCGCTGCTCATGGTCGATGGTCTCCGGCTTTGCGATATCAATGAAGCACGCTATCGTATTCATGGGCGGTGATCCGGCGCAAGGGCCCGTGCCGCAAAGGGTAACGGGCTGGAGGTCCATGATGAGTGACGCACTACGTTTTGATGACCCTCAATGGTGCGAGACGGAGTATAATCCGCGCTTACGTGTGAGCGATGCTGCGACTTATCAGCCGAAATGGGGTGAATGGGCGGCGGCCGCTCGTCAAGCTCATCCGCCGATTGCGGATATTCGTTATGGGGATCATCCCCGCGAAGTTATGGATCTCTTTCGAGCGCCAAAGGCCAAGGGCGCGTGCCTCTTCATTCATGGGGGTTATTGGCGCAGCTTTTCAAAGAATGAATTTTCATGGGTTGTTGAAGCCTTGTTGAAAGAGGACCTTACGGTTGCGGTTGTGAATTATCCGCTTTGTCCCGAAGTGACGATTGCTGACATTGTATTGTCCGTGCGCAAGGCTGTTGTCGCTTTGGCAAAAACACATCTCACATCGGAAGAAAAAGCGAATTGGATTGTGAGTGGTCATTCGGCTGGCGGTTATTTAGCTGCGGCCATGAGTGCTGTGAATTGGCGAGCACTTGGTCTCGAAGGCCAAGTCTTTTGCGGCGTGGTTCCTGTTTCCGGTGTCTTTGATGTGAGGCCTTTGATCCACACATCCATTAATGAGCAATTACGTCTTACAAAAGAGAGCGCTCACGCGCTTACGCTCTTCGATCAGAGACCGCATGATCCCATCCCGATGGTGCCAATTTATGGTGCGGATGAATCATCTGAGTTTTGTCGTCATAGTATCGACCTTGCGAAACTTTGGCCACGCTCCGAAGCAGCGATTGGTATTCAAGGACGCAATCACTTCAATGTGATTGAAGGGATCAAGGATCCAAATTCCATTCTCTTTAAAACGCTGATGCGGCTTTTAGGATTTGGTCATTGACTCTTGTGCAATCAGATAAAGAAAAATCCGGCGGAGTGACCCGCCGGATTCGATATGATTGTTTTTCTGAAAATCGAATAAAGATCAGAAAATTTTAACTTGTTCTGCGAGCGCGCGGCGCGGCTTGCGCGGCCAATTGCCAGGCGCAGCGCGACCAACGGCGACGAGGATTACCGGAATCTCGTTGTCACCAAGACCGGCAACTTTTGAGACGGCAGCCGGATCAAAGCCGCTCATCGGGCCCGAGACATACCCCTTGGCTTGAGCAGCCAGCATCAGAGTCATCGCGACGAGCGAAGCTGAACGGAAGGCTTCATCATGCTGAAGCTGCGGATTGTTTTCATGCGAACCAACGGTCATGCCGACCCAGCCATCATAAGCGGCTTTGTCAATGGCGCCGGAGTCAAGAAGCGGCTTCGCAAGACGTGCGATTTCTTTGTAGCCATCCTTGATGCCGGTGATGACAAAGGTCACAGCCGCGTCAGCAACTTTCTGCTGACCATAGGCGGCGGCCTTCAGCGCGTCTTTCTGTGCCTTTGAGGAGAAGGCGAGGGCACGCCAATTTTGAAGATTGAAAGCGGTCGGCGCATGTTGCGCATAGGAGACCAATTCCTCGATTTCGGCAGGGGTCAGCACATGGGTGGTGTCGAAATTATTCGCAGAGGTACGAGCCTTGATGGTG
>RFZR01000216.1 GCA_009920595.1 Alphaproteobacteria bacterium
GACAAGGCACGGGATCACCGATGGCAACTTCGCCTTCTACAGATGCAGGATTTGTCCGTTTCGACGCGGTTGAAAAAACCTATGACGGCGTCAACCTTGTCGTGAAATCGCTCGATCTTTCGATTGGCCGTGGTGAATTTTTGACGATGCTTGGCCCATCAGGTTCAGGCAAGACAACCACGCTGATGATGCTCGCCGGTTTTGAAAGTGCGACCAGCGGTGAAATCTATCTTGATGGCGAACGCATCAACAATATCCCGCCGCATAAACGCGGCCTCGGTATGGTGTTTCAAAACTATGCGCTCTTCCCGCATATGTCGATCGCGGAAAATATCGCCTTCCCGCTACAAGTGAGACATCTTGGCAAAGCCGAAATCGCAGACCGCGTGCGCAAAGCGCTTGATATGGTGCAGATGAGCGGTCTTGACTCACGCAAGCCCGCACAACTCTCTGGTGGTCAGCAACAACGCATCGCGTTGGCGCGCGCGCTCGTGTTCGAACCGAAATTGCTTTTGATGGATGAGCCACTTGGCGCGCTCGACAAGCAATTACGCGAGCATATGCAATATGAAATCAAACATCTTCATGAACGGCTTGGCATCACGATTGTTTATGTGACGCATGATCAATCCGAAGCGCTCACAATGTCTGATCGGATTGCCGTGTTTAATGACGGCATCATTCAGCAATTGGCTTCACCCGCTGATCTCTATGAAAAGCCTGACAATAGTTTCGTTGCGCAATTCATCGGTGAGAATAATCGTATCTCAGGTCGCGTAACATCGATCACGAATGGCAAAGCGCGTATTGACGCCCCTGGCGGCTCGTTCGACGCGCTCGCCGTCAAATGCGCGGCAGGACAAGCAACATCCGTATCGATCCGGCCTGAACGTGTTTCAATTGAACCCGCTCACGCCGACATCGTTTTCGATGCGCGTATTGAAGAAGTGATTTATCTCGGTGATCACATCCGTATTCGTGTTTCCGTTCTCGGGAGCGACGAATTTATTGTGAAGACGCCGAACCGAAACAATCAACGCGCGTTTAATGCGGGTGAAACTTTACGCATCGGTTGGGCCGTCGAAGACGGCCGCGCACTCGACGCGTGAGTAACGTAATTCGATGCGTGTCTCTAAAAGAGAGGCGCATCGTGGGTGACGGTGGATGATCCACCGAGGGGAATGCGTATCGGAATGGTCCGCGCATGCCAAAAATGGGGAGAGTAGTATGAAGATGACGAAGACTTTGAGCGTGCTTCTCGGAGCCGCCGCTGCCATCGGTCTGACCGCGGCAGCGCATGCGGGCCAGATCACCGTGATTTCGTGGGGTGGTGCCTACACGAATTCGCAGGTGAAGGCCTATCAAGAGCCATGGATGAAGAAGACCGGCAACACGATCGTGTCGGCCGACTACAATGGCGGTCTTGCTGAAATCAAGGCGCAAGTACAGAGCGGCAACGTCACGTGGGACGTTGTTGACGTTGAAACATCAGAAGCCATCTCAGGCTGCAATGACGGTCTCTTTGAAAAGATCGACGCTTCGAAATTGCCGAAGGGCGACAATGGTGCAGGCCCGCTCGAAGATTTCGTTCCGGGTGCGATCACCGATTGCGCGATTGCAAACATCGCATACGCAAACGTGATCGGCTATGACTCGTCGAAATTCACGGGCGACAAGCCGACCAAAGTTGCCGATTTCTTTGATCTCAAGAAATTCCCTGGCAAGCGCGGCTTGAAAAAGGAAGCCAAAGTGAATCTCGAATTCGCTTTGATGGCTGATGGCGTGGCTGCTGGCGACGTTTACAAGGTTCTCGCCACCAAGGAAGGCGTTGATCGCGCTTTCAAGAAGCTTGAAACCATCAAGTCGTCCGTTGTGTGGTGGGAAGCTGGTGCTCAGCCGCCGCAACTTCTCGCTTCAGGCGAAGTGACAATGACGACAGCCTATAATGGTCGCCTCTTCACACCCGCTGTGAAAGAGAACAAGCCATTCGTCATCATCTGGGATGGTCAGCAACAAGTGTTCGATAACTGGGCCATCGTGAAGGGCACAAAGAATAAGGACCTCGCGCTCGATTTCGTTGGCTTCTCAACAAGCACGAAGCCGCTTGCGGATCAGGCCACCTATATCCCTTATGGTCCGGCACGTAAGTCCTCGGCTCCGCTCGTCGGCAAATTCGAAGACGGCAAGACCGAAATGGCTCCGCATATGCCAACCAATCCTGACAATATGAAGAATGCACTTGTTCAGGACGTGAAGTTCTGGGCTGACAAATATGACGAGCTCAATGAGCGCTTCGTCGCCTGGATTGGCAAATAATTAAGAGTGATCGGCGCGGTCCCAATAAAGACCGCGCCGCTTTTCTATAAAAGATAGAGGCAGACCCTATGTCACTAGCGATGGATCGGGAGGCTCTGACGGCACGTTTGGCAAAAGCCGAGCGTCGCGGCAAGACTCGCGCATTTCTTCTCGTTGCACCGCTTCTGGCTTTTGTGCTGTTGAGCTTTGTGATCCCGATCGCCAATCTCGTTACACAAGCTTTTTATGGCGATCTCGTTTCCTCAACCATGCCAAAGACAACGGCTGAACTCGCGAAATGGAATGGGACAATGCCCACTCCTGAATCGCTCTGCGAGTCCTTCGTCACTGAATATAGAGCTGCCAAAGCCAAAGATCCCGCTTTGCCAACACGCATAGCGACCTTGGTCAATCGCGAATTTTCCGGCAGCCTTTCTAAGATGCGCCCTGTTGCGAATAATGAATTAAGCGCGCCCTATTGTGATGCACTCGCCAAACTCAATGAAGAATGGACGAAGCCTGAAATCTGGAACGCGCTCAAAATCGTTTCCCCTTCAGTAACCCCACGCTTCTTCATTCAATCTGTTGATTATCGGCTGAATGCAGACGGATCCATTCGCCACGAAAATGAGGAAAACAGCATTCACCTCGCTTTGTTCGGTCGCACTTTGATGGTCGCTGCGGCTGTCACCTTGTTTTGCGCACTGCTTGGCTTTCCGATTGGTTTTCTTCTCGCTCATCTTCCTGCGCGCACATCAAATCTCTTGATGATCATTGTCTTGTTACCGTTCTGGACCTCGCTTCTTGTACGCACCACCGCATGGATTGCGCTTCTTCAGCAAAATGGCGTGATCAATGATACGTTAGTGGCGCTTGGCCTGATCGCCGACGACCAACGTCCGGTCATGATGTATAATATGTTTGCCACTCTTGTGGCGATGACACATGTCCTCTTACCCTTCATGATCTTGCCGCTCTACTCGGTGATGACGGGCATTAAGCCAAATTTCGTTCGTGCGGCGCGCTCTTTGGGCGCGACACCCGTAACAGCCTTCTGGCGCGTTTATTTTCCGCTCACGATTCCAGGTTTAGGCGCGGGATGTTTACTCGTCTTCATTCTGGCCATTGGCTACTACATCACGCCGGCGCTTGTGGGCGGTCAAAGCGGTCAGTTGATCTCGAACATCATTGCCTTCCATATGCAGAAG
>RFZR01000217.1 GCA_009920595.1 Alphaproteobacteria bacterium
TGTTTCAACGCCATCAAAGCCTTGGTGCCCAATGAGGCCGAGCTTGAACTCTATCAAGTTCATGCGGTGACTGAAGGCACAGACGCGCAAGCGGAAGTCTCTGTGCGTTTGGGCGAGAATGGTCGCTCGGTCACAGCGAAAGCGGCTGACCCTGATACGCTTGTGGCTTCAACGCGCGCCTATCTCGCAGCCCTCAATCGCTTGATGGTGAAGCGCACACGCGGGCCGAACGCGCAGGCCATGGCAAGCTGAGAAAAAACCGAACTTTTGTTCGAGGCTAAATGCAGAGCCTGCTTCTATGGTCAAAGAGGCGGGCTCTAGCCTTTTTTGAGGCCGCTTAAGGCTTGGCTGCCAAAGGACTTGCTACCAAAGCTTGGGCTGTTGAACCCTGAATTTCTGGATTGTGCAGACTCGATGGCGCTGCGAATTGCGTCTCTTGTAAATGATTGCGCGGCCTTAGTTGAGGCGCCGCTCGTCGTTTTTGACGGTGATGACGGATTGAATCCGGAAACAAAATTGCTGACAAAAGTCGTAAGCGGATTGGTTGCGGCGGTTTTGACAGTTTGTTTTGGCAATCTCGGTGTTCCGCTTGTTCCTGTTGTACCGGGTGCGATTGATGCGACAGACGTTGTTTTGGTGGGTGCTGTGCTGCTGGTCGTTGGGCCATTGACGGCTGATGCGGCCTTTCGAGATAATTCGCTCGATGACGGATTATCACCTGCGCGAATTGTGGCGATTTGTGAAAATGATTTGGGTTTATTGGGTGGGGCCGCGTTTGGCATTGCTAAGAGGGCAAGTGCCGGCATTGTGAGATCAGGCGCAGGCCAGGACACATTAGGGGTGATTGCGAGAGGAAATCTTTGCAGCAACAACCATGTTGGCTCCGCCTCTGCTTGTTGATCACGCAAAGCCATTTGTGTGTCGTGAGGTGTCAGCTCACCATAAGATAAAAAGATCATCGCAGACGCAAATGATCCGATTTTGATGATGGATTTTAAACGTAAGCTGAGCCGTAAGACGCTGGAGGTAGGAGCTCTGTCGAAGGCGTGGCTTAGTGCTTCGACTTCCTCGGAGGAGAGAACGGATCGTCGCTCTCGTGCCATTGGCTCCTGTCCTGTCGGATGAATGACACCCCGTCACGCATCATCTGCGACCTTGCATAGTTCATACCACGATCATTTATCTGTGCGAAGTGCGAAGGCGGGGCGTGAATTCATCCACAGATGTCAGTGATAGCCCTTGCATCGTCATCCGGTGCTTGCTAAGGAGCGGCTTAAGCGCGGTCATTTACCGCGCCTTTGTTTTGATGGGCGCATAGCTCAGTTGGTAGAGCAGCTGACTCTTAATCAGCGGGTCCTAGGTTCGAGCCCTAGTGCGCCCACCATCAAAACCAAAATTCGCTGATGAGTGATGATGGCCTTCATGCTGCGACCTGCAGATGAGGGACTATTTTTTTAATGCCATAAAATAAAAACAACAAAAAACCCGCCATTTCTGGCGGGTTTGGTATTTCGAACTGATCGCGAAAAGATCAGCGTGAATAGAATTCGATAACGAGCGATGGTTCCATCTGCACCGGATAGGGAACATCCGAGAGCGCGGGAACGCGAACAAATTTTGCGGTCATCTTCTTGTGATCAACTTCGATGTAATCGGGCGTGTCGCGCTCGGGAAGCTGTGTCGCTTCGAGAACCACCGCGAGTTCACGTGATGATTCCTTCACTTCAACCACATCACCCACTTTGAGTTGATAGGAGCCGATATTCACGCGACGACCATTCACTTTCACATGGCCGTGATTGATGAATTGGCGCGCGGCGAAAACGGTCGCAACGAATTTCGCACGATAGACGACTGCGTCGAGACGGCGCTCGAGGAGACCGATCAGGTTTTCGCCCGAGTCACCCTTGAGGCGAAGCGCTTCGTGATAATAGCGGCGGAACTGCTTTTCCGAGATATTGCCGTAATAGCCTTTGACCTTCTGCTTGGCGCGCAACTGCGTGCCGAAGTCGGACATTTTGCCTTTGCGGCGCTGGCCATGCTGGCCGGGGCCATATTCACGGCGGTTTACAGGGCTCTTCGGACGGCCCCAAATATTCTCGCCAAGACGGCGATCAATTTTATGTTTTGCGTCAATACGCTTTGTCATCGCTGTTCCTCATAAGTTTGAGCGAAGTTTCGAGGAACGCGCCCATCCTCTGCCCAATCTCTCGGGCCGACAGACCGATTTTCAATGAAAAACGATCACGGGAGCGTTTAAACGACGAGCGGGCCCACACGGACCCGCCAGACGTTGGCGGTTCAATACTCACAGTGGCCCTTGATGTCAATTCACGGCGGGGGTAAGGCCCCGCGCGGCGAAGGCTGATCTTAGGGCCAATGTCCACTCATCAGCCGCTGTCAGCTCCACATGGCCGTCATCGCTTTGTCTTGCGCCAGCGGGCGCGTCTCCCAAAAGCTGAACCACCCGCCTCGCAATCGCCGGCGCGGGATCGATCCAGGTCACGGGCCAGGGCGCCACACGCTCAAGGCGCTCGAGGAGCAAGGGGTAATGGGTGCATGCGAGAACGACCCGATCGGTCCGGCGACCGTTTTTCTCCACAAAAGCGGGGGCGATTTCGGCACGGAGATTGGCATCCATGACGGGGCGACCATGAAGGGCATCTTCAGCATAGCCCGCGAGCCGCGAAGCACTCACAAGGGTGACTTCGCAATCGCCGGCAAAATCGCGGATCAGCGCACTTGTGTAATCGCGCTTCACAGTGCCTTTGGTGGCGAGCACAGAGACGAGGCGGCTTTGAGAGCTCTCCGCTGCGGGTTTGATCGCGGGCACAGTGCCGATAATCGGAATGGAAAACCGTGCACGCAAAGCCGGAAGCACGAGCGTCGAAGCGGTGTGGCAGGCAATCACAATGAGATCGGGTTTGAAGCGTGAAACGGCATCATTAATCACGGTGATAATACGCGCGATCAATTCATCTTCTTCGCGTTCGCCATAGGGAAAAAACGCGGTGTCTCCAAGATAGACAAAATATGCGTCGGGACGCGTAGCGCGAATGGGATCAAGCACGGTGAGGCCGCCCACGCCCGAGTCAAAAATCAAAATGGTCGGCCGATGCGCGCTCACGACTCTTCAGCCTCTTTCGCCGCTTTAAGCGCAGCCTCGGCCTCGCGTCGCGCTTTTTTCGAATAGGGTTTGCGCGGACCATCGACGAGCCGCACAATCACGCCGCGCAGGGTTCGTAGATCCTGTTCATCCATGCCGATGCGCATGAAGATGTTATGCAGATTCATACTCATGCGCGGCTTCTTGCTTGCCGGACGATAAAATCCGCGTTCGTCCAGTTTCTCATCGAGATATTCAAAGAAATTGAGAAGCGCTTCACGTGAGGCTGGCGGCCATTTTGTTTTATGCGTGAAGGGCAAAGCTTTGCCTTCTTCTTG
>RFZR01000218.1 GCA_009920595.1 Alphaproteobacteria bacterium
AATCCGTTGGGCGTGCCTTCGCGCATGAATGTGGGTCAGATTCTCGAAACCCATCTTGGATGGGCGGCTGCGGGTCTCGGCAAACAGATCGGCGAGGCGGTGGATGCCTATCGCAAGACGCATAATGAAAAGCAGCTTCGTGACTCCTTCGCGAAAGTCTATGGCGATCATGATGCGGTCAAAGCGCTTGATGCAGATAATCTTGCCGGTATGGGTGAAAATCTTCGTCGTGGTGTGCCGATTGCCACACCGGTGTTCGACGGAGCGAAAGAAGCCGATATTGAGCGTTTGTTGGAGCAAGCCGGCCTCGATAAATCGGGTCAGGTTACGCTATATGATGGACGGACAGGCGAGCCTTTCGATCGCAAGGTGACAGTCGGCTATATCTACATGCTGAAGCTGCACCATCTTGTCGATGACAAGATCCATGCGCGTTCGATTGGTCCTTATTCGCTCGTCACGCAACAACCGCTCGGCGGCAAAGCGCAGTTTGGTGGTCAGCGTTTCGGCGAAATGGAAGTCTGGGCGCTCGAAGCTTACGGCGCGGCTTACACGCTGCAAGAAATGCTCACCGTCAAATCGGACGACGTCGCAGGCCGCACCAAGGTTTACGAGTCGATCGTTCGTGGCGACGACACATTCGAAAGCGGTATTCCAGAGAGCTTCAATGTTCTCGTCAAGGAAATGCGTTCGCTCGGCCTCAATGTTGAATTGACGGCGTCTGCGAAAAACGCTGACGAATTGCCGCCAGCAGAAGCCGCTGAGTAATCAAGACGGTTGGCGCGTTAATCCGCGCCGACCTCTTCGCCTCGAAGAGTTCGCTCTTCGATTTTGAATTTGGAATTTAGGGATCTTCGCCACTAGGGCGCTTTAAGATCCAACTGTAAGGAGACGGCGATGAATCAAGAGGTCATGAATCTCTTCAACCCCGTGGTCCAGCCGCAGACCTTTGAGCACATCAAGATCGCGATCGCTTCGCCCGATCAGATCCTCTCATGGTCTTATGGTGAAATCAAAAAGCCTGAAACCATCAATTACCGCACCTTCAAGCCGGAACGTGATGGTTTGTTCTGCGCGCGCATCTTTGGCCCGATCAAGGATTACGAATGCTTGTGCGGCAAGTATAAGCGCATGAAGTACAAGGGCGTCATCTGCGAAAAATGTGGCGTTGAAGTCACGCTGTCGCGCGTTCGGCGCGAGCGCATGGGCCACATCGAACTCGCGGCTCCCGTTGCTCATATCTGGTTCTTGAAGTCGCTTCCGTCGCGTATCGGCCTTTTGCTTGATATGGCGTTGAAGGATCTTGAGCGTATTCTCTATTTCGAAAATTACGTTGTGATCGAGCCGGGTCTCACCCCGCTCAAAGAACGTCAATTGCTCTCGGAAGATGATTATCTGCGCGCGCAAGACGAATATGGCGAAGACAGCTTCACCGCCATGATTGGTGCAGAAGCGATCCGTGAAATTCTTCGCTCGCTCGATTTGGAAAAGACGGCTGCGGATCTGCGTCATGAGATCGCCGTGTCGACTTCCGAATTGAAGCCGAAAAAGCTCGCCAAGCGTTTGAAGATCATCGAAGCCTTCATGCAGTCCGGCAATAAGCCGGAATGGATGATCCTCACCGTTGTGCCAGTGATCCCGCCGGATCTTCGTCCGCTCGTGCCGCTCGATGGTGGCCGTTTCGCGACGTCCGATCTGAACGATCTTTATCGCCGCGTCATCAACCGCAACAACCGTTTGAAGCGCCTCATCGAATTGCGTGCGCCGGATATCATCATCCGTAACGAAAAGCGCATGTTGCAAGAATCTGTTGATGCGCTCTTCGACAATGGTCGCCGCGGTCGCGTGATCACGGGTGCGAATAAGCGTCCGTTGAAGTCGCTCGCCGACATGTTGAAGGGCAAACAGGGCCGCTTCCGTCAGAATTTGCTCGGCAAGCGCGTCGACTATTCGGGTCGATCAGTCATCGTTGTCGGTCCCGAATTGAAACTGCATCAATGCGGTTTGCCGAAGAAGATGGCGCTCGAACTCTTCAAGCCGTTTATCTATTCGCGACTGGACGCGAAGGGTCTTTCGGCCACTGTGAAGCAAGCAAAGAAATTGGTTGAGAAGGAAAAGCCAGAGGTCTGGGATATTCTCGACGAAGTCATTCGCGAGCATCCGGTGATGTTGAACCGCGCACCGACGCTTCACCGCTTGGGCATTCAGGCGTTCGAACCTGTGCTCGTTGAAGGCAAGGCCATCCAATTGCATCCGCTCGTCTGCGCGGCGTTTAACGCCGACTTCGACGGTGACCAAATGGCCGTTCACGTGCCGCTCTCGCTTGAAGCTCAGTTGGAAGCGCGCGTCTTGATGATGTCGACCAACAACATTCTGCATCCGGCCAATGGTCAACCGATCATCGTGCCCTCGCAAGACATCGTGTTGGGTCTTTATTATCTTTCGCTGATCTCCGACAAGGAGCCAGGCGAAGGCATGCTCTTTGCTGATATGGGCGAAATCGAACACGCGATCGCTTCGCGTTCGGTTACGGTCCATGCGAAGATCAAGTATCGCTATCAGGGCATCGATGAGAGTGGCAAAGCCTACTCGAAAATCTATGACACAACGCCTGGTCGCGCGATGCTCGGTCAGCTTCTGCCGAAAAATGGCAAGATCACCTTCGACGTCGTCAATAAATTGATGACGAAGAAAGAAATCTCTAACACGATCGATACGGTCTATCGTCATTGCGGTCAGAAAGAGACTGTTATTTTCTGCGATCGCATCATGGCGCTTGGATTCACCAATGCCTTCAAAGCCGGTATTTCCTTCGGCAAAGACGACATGGTCATTCCGGACACGAAGACGAAGATCGTCGGTGAAACACGCGCGCTCGTGAAAGATTACGAGCAGCAATTTAATGACGGCCTCATCACGCAAGGTGAGAAGTACAACAAGGTTGTTGATGCCTGGGCGAAGTGCTCGGACAAGCTCGCGCAAGAAATGATGGCGCGTATTTCGGCCGTGCAGAAAGATGACACGGGTCGCACAAAGCCCGTGAATTCGATCTATATGATGTCGCACTCCGGTGCGCGTGGGTCGCCGACCCAGATGCGTCAGCTCGCGGCGATGCGCGGTCTCATGGCCAAGCCATCAGGTGAAATCATTGAGACGCCGATCATCTCGAACTTCAAAGAAGGTCTCGACGTTCTTGAGTATTTCAACTCGACCCACGGTGCTCGTAAGGGCCTTGCGGATACCGCTTTGAAGACCGCGAATTCAGGCTATCTCACACGTCGTCTTGTTGACGTCGCGCAGGATTCGATCATCACAGTTCGTGATTGCGGTTCTGAAGGCGGCATCAAGATGCGCGCGATCATTGACGCTGGCCAGATCGTTGCCTCACTCGCAACGCGTATCTTGGGTCGTACAGCGGCAGAAGATCTCACCGATCAAGA
>RFZR01000219.1 GCA_009920595.1 Alphaproteobacteria bacterium
GCGAGAATGAAGGTCAAACGACCTTTCTTTACTTTTTTATCCTGTGCCATTGCGTCTAGTATGTCTTCAGAACCGGCACTCCAACCCGGAATCGCCTTTATTTTTGTAGGCAATCCGACTTTTTCAAGATGGCGTTCAATTCGCAACGCGTCTTGCCCAGACGCCAAACCGAGCTTTTGCGAAAAACGGAAGGCACAACAAAGCCCAATCGCAACCGCTTCACCATGAACAAGGCGCGCACCGTCATAGGCAACGATCCGCTCAAAAGCATGCGCGAATGTATGGCCTAAGTTCAGGAGTGCTCTCTCGCCCTCTTCACGCTCATCACGCATAACAATGGCGGCTTTGGCACGACATGATTTTGAAATCGCATAGACACGATCCGCGCCGCCCGCATAGACCCCCTCATGATGTGACTCGAGCCAATTGAAAAATTCAGCATCATTGATGAGGCCATATTTGACAACTTCCGCATAACCCGCGGCAAATTCACGTTTTGAGAGCGTATCAAGACAATCCACATCAGCGAGAACAAGACTCGGCTGATGAAAAGCGCCAATCAGATTTTTGCCGTGTTCAGAGTTAACCCCCGTCTTGCCGCCAACGGAAGAGTCAACTTGGGCTAAAAGCGTTGTCGGGATTTGAATGAAGCGCATGCCGCGTCGCGCAATAGCTGCAGCAAAGCCAGCAAGATCACCGATCACGCCGCCGCCCAGAGCGACGACAAGATCACCGCGCTCCAATTTTGCAGCCAAAATCTCGTCAACCACTTTTGTCACCATGGCCATAGATTTTGATTTTTCACCTGGGGGGATAATGACAGGTGCGGAACGGATATTGGCTTTTTGCAAACTATTTTGAAGTGTAGCGAGATGATGCTCAGCAACCGTCTCGTCAGTGATAATCGAAACGGAAAGGTCTTTGCCTAAAGCAGCAATTCGATCACCCGCTGTTTCAAGCAGACCACTACCAATCACAATGTCATAGGCGCGGCCAGGCAGATCAACATTAACGAGATCAGACAGAGGATCAGGCTTTATGATGGCAGGCGCACGAAGTCCGAGATGAGAAGACAGTTCGATGATGATTTCATCGACGATCACTTCATGCGCCACATCGCGCGAATGAATTGTTATCGTTGCTTCCGCATAGGTTGGATAGCGAAGCTCGATAAGATCACGCAGCGTTTTTTCAGGATCTTCAGTTTGAAGGAGAGGGCGGTTTGATCTTTTTTTTACGCGCCGCAACAGCACATCAAAATCGGCCTTCAACCAAATGGAGAGGCCCGCCTCGGCGATGCGTTTGCGCGTATCGGCATTCATAAAGGCACCGCCGCCGGTTGCCAGAACACTTGCCCCTTCGCCAAGGAGTCGCTGGATCACGCGTTGTTCGCCCAAGCGGAATTCTGCCTCGCCGCGCGTTGAAAAAATTTCTGGAATGGTCATGCCGGCCGCGCGTTCGATTTCGGCATCGGCGTCATTGAAAGGAACACCCAAACGCTGCGCCAATCTCTTGCCAATCGAAGTCTTCCCTGCGCCCATCATGCCGACAAGCACGATCGACCGCGTCCCCAAAGCCGCTTTGAGCGCGCGCGTGTCCTCGGTTTCGGTCAGATTCACAGGCGAATTCACTTCGTTCACATCAGCCCCCGGTCATTGCGGATGCGTCATAGCATAGGACCGACGAATCTTGCATCATGGGCTCATCATGACGCGCAAAGAGATTGGCAAATCCTCTGCCCTCGAGGATTTTCTCGCAATGCTGGCTGCCGAAAGGGGGGCGGCCAAAAATACATTGGATGCCTATCGGCGCGACCTCGAAGACGCAGCCGGACGGCTTGTGAAGCGTAAAAAGCCGCTTGAAGCGGCAGAAACCGACGATCTACGGGCCCTTTTTAGCCAGTTTTCAGCCTCAGGCCTCGCGCCCTCAACCGCTGCGCGCAAGCGAGCAGCGCTCCGGCAATTTTTCCTCTTTTTGCAGGCTGAAAAGCTGAGAAAGGACAATCCGGTCGATGGTCTTGATGCCCCTAAGCAAAAAAGGCCGCTCCCCAAAACCCTCTCCATCGCCGAAGTGGACCGGCTGATTGCGACCGCCTTCGAGCGTGTTGAGCGGGCAGACCAGACCCCGGCAAGCCAAATGAGGGCTGCGCGGATGGCGGCCCTTTTGGAGCTCATTTACGCGACGGGCTTACGCGTTTCGGAATTGATCGCATTGCCGTCGCGGGTCGCGCGGATGAAAGATCGGCTTCTTGCCGTACGCGGGAAGGGCGGGCGCGAGCGCTTAGTGCCGCTCACCGAACGGTCGAAAAATGCCATCGCGCGCTATCTTGAATTGGGCGGTGACGCGCTCAAAGCGTCCGCTTGGTTATTCCCGTCCGACAGCGAAAGCGGTCATATGACACGCCAGGCCTTTGCGCGCGATTTGAAAGAGCTTGCGGCTGAGGCAGGATTATCACCACGCCTGATCAGCCCACATGTGTTGCGTCACGCTTTCGCGAGCCATCTTCTGCAAGGCGGCGCTGACTTACGCATTGTGCAGCAATTGCTTGGCCATGCCGATATCGGCACAACGCAAATTTACACGCATCTTCCCGATGAGCGACTCAAAGGACTCGTGCGCGATCTTCATCCGCTTTCAGATAAAAAGTGAAGTCACCGACGCGACAAAACAAAGACGGCCTGTTCGCCAAAAAAATTCCAGAGTGTTCGCGGCAAATCGGTTCTCACCGGAATGCCAAAACGATCAAGCGCAACAGCGTGATCAATCTTTGCATCAATGTCTTTGCAAAGCGATCTGAAATCATCAATTGTGCAGAAGTGAATATTTGGCGTCTCATACCATGAGTATGAAAGATTTTTTGTCACCGGCATGCGACCTGAAAACAGGAGTTGAAACCGGATGCGCCAATGACCGAAATTTGGAAAAGAAACGATCGCATAACGACCGATCCGAAGCATATGTTCGACAACTTCGCGCGGTCGGTTCATCGCCTGCAGAGTCTGTGAAAGAATCACATAATCAAAAGACTGATCCGGATAAAAAATTAGATCCGAATCGGCATCGCCTTGAATGACAGAAAGGCCTTTCGCGACGCATTCATTCACACCTTTTTGTGAGAGCTCAATCCCGCGTGCATCAGCACCGCGTTTTTCTGCTAATAAGCGCAAAAGCGTGCCGTCGCCGCAGCCAACATCTAAAACGCGCGAACCTTCAGCCACCATCTCGGCGAGATGATGAAGATCGACGCGCGCATTGAATTGATCGTCGTGATGGGTAAGAGAGCTCATAAGCGAGCCTCCGCTTTTACCGACAAGCCTTTCGCGCGCGCAGCTGAATCTATAAATCCACGCGTCGTGTTGAAGAGGTCAGGAAGCTCAAGAAGAAAAGCATCGTGACCTTTGTCAGTTTCAATTTCGACGAAGGATACG
>RFZR01000220.1 GCA_009920595.1 Alphaproteobacteria bacterium
CTTCGGCTTCGCGCCAGAAACGCTCTGGCGTGTGGAGAATTGAGTGATGAGTGATCAAGAACCGGTGACGATTGATATTGTGTCCGATGTTGTGTGCCCTTGGTGTTATCTCGGCAAAAGCAATCTTGAGAAAGCGCTTCAAGAGTATCAGGACCCCGTCATCATTCGCTGGCATCCGTTCCAACTTGATCCCACCATTCCACGCGAAGGCGTGGATCGCAAAACCTATATGGCCAATAAATTTCCTGATCCATCCTATCTCCAAAATGCTCATGAGCGTTTGCTCAATTTAGGAAAAGCCAACGGGTTAAAATTTGATTTTGAGGCCATCCAAAAATCACCCAACACCCTTGATGCCCACCGTCTCATCCAATGGGCTGGTGAAATTGGCAAGCAAGATCAGATCGTCAATTCGCTCTTCAAAGCCTATTTCGAACAGGGCCGCGATATTGGTGATCACGCTGTGTTGATCGAAATCGCGTCCGCTCACGGGTTTGAGAAAAAAGAGATTGAAAAGAAAATTTCTGGCGATGACGATGTTAATTCTGTTCGCGCCGAAATCGAAGAGGCCAAAAGGCTCGGCATCTCAGGCGTTCCCTTTTTCATCTTCAATCGGAAATTGGCGACCTCTGGCGCTCAACCGCCCGAACAACTTCTCGCCGCGATCAAACAGGCGCAAGCCTGATCATGGACACAATCCCCCTTCATGATCACCGCTTAAAAGCGGCACTCTCGATTTGCATGGCCATGATCATCGCCGTCAGTTGTGATGCCATCGTCAAACATTTGAGCGCGCATTATCCAATCCATCTCGTCAATACGATCCGGTTTGCTCTCACTTTGCCGTCGGGGCTTTATCTTGTTTATCGCCAACAAGCGCTAACCCGTCTTTTTACCAGTCAATATGGTGTGCTCATTACGCGCGGTGTATTGATTGCGCTCGGCAATCTCTTCTTTATGCTCGCCGCAGCGACCATACCGCTTGCCGATGGTGTGGCGCTTTTTTTCACTATGCCCTTTTTTGTGGCAGGTCTTGTTCCCTTTTTAATTGGTGAACGCGTACCCCTGATCCGATGGATCACGATCATCATTGGTTTTATCGGTGTGATTGTGATGACCAGACCAGGAACATCAATGTTTCAGAAGGAAGCGCTACTCGCGATCCTCTGCGCCTTCTTTTATGGCATGGGACAGGTATTGACACGTCGTCTCGACCCAACGCTGCCAACCGCTGTAACGGCTTTATGGCAAAGCAGCGTCTACACATTTTTCTATATGGTGCTCGCGCTCATTTTTGGCTTTGGACTCATTTCGCCTTCAGGAAATGCGAGCCTCGATTTTCTCACACGCGGCTGGATTATGCCCGAGCTTCCCGATCTCGGGCTTATGATCCTTGCGGGTCTTTTATCCTGTTTTCAAATTCCTTTTCAGGTCGCGGGTTATCGATATGCTGAAAGCTCATTCGTCGCCCCCTTTGAATATACCGCGATGATTTGGGCTGTATTTTACGGTATTCTGATTTTTGGCGATATACCGGACAGCGCGACCATAATCGGCGCAATCATTGTCGCAGCGGCTGGTCTTGTGATGCTGCGTTTTGATAAGAAAAAAATCTGATTATTTTTTCTTCGTCAGCGCTGGCTTTTCAATCAATGCAACAAGGTCACGCAAAAGAGAGGCGACACCTTTCATTCGCTGCTCTTCGCTTTCAAAATCACCTGTGAAGACAATTCGCATATCAGGGCGCACTTTCGCGAGTGAACCTTGCGCCGTGACATAGCGTATTAACTCTTCGGGACGCGCAAAACGATTGTCGCGGAAAGATATGATAATGCCGCGCGGCCCGGCTTCCACCTTCTCAACATTCGTGGCTAAGCAAAGCGCTTTGATACCAACAATGGCAAGAAGCTGACGAACTTCATGGGGAAGCGGACCAAAACGATCCGCCAATTCAATGCCAAAAGCTTCGATATCCGTATCAGTCTCTAGACCGGAAAGGCGCTTGTAGAGCTGCATCCGCAAAGTGAGATCCGGAACATAAGACTCAGGAATCATCACGGGGGCACCAATCGCAATGGTCGGCGACCATGCGCCTTGCGAAAGATCTTCTTCGGTTACTCCTGCTTTTAATTGTGCGACCGCTTCTTCAAGCATTTGCTGATAAAGTTCATAACCCACTTCCTTGATGTGACCCGATTGCTCATCACCAAGAAGATTACCCGCTCCCCGAATATCAAGATCATGCGAAGCGAGTTCAAAACCTGCACCCAATCGATCAAGCGATTGCAATACTTTCAAGCGGCGCTCTGCTTGCGCTGTGAGCACACGATTGGCAGGCACGGTGAAGAGCGCATAAGCACGCGTTTTCCCGCGCCCTACCCGTCCGCGAAGTTGATAAAGTGCTGCAAGGCCAAACATATCCGCGCGATGAACGATCAGTGTGTTCGCGCGTGGAATATCGAGGCCGGATTCAACAATTGAAGTCGAAAGGAGGATGTCATAATTGCCATCATAGAATGCGGTCATCACGCTTTCCAATTCGCCCGCGGGCATTTGGCCATGCGCGACACCAATTTTCGCTTCGGGCACTTCGATGGTTAAAAATGTCTTAACTTCATCAAGATCTTCGATTCTTGGGCATACATAAAAGGCCTGTCCGCCGCGATAACGTTCACGCAACAAAGCCTCACGGATCATTAGCGGATCGAAGGGCGTGATAAAAGTACGAACGGCTAACCGATCTACTGGCGGAGTCGCGATGATAGAAAGATCCCTCACCCCTGTGAGCGCCAATTGCAACGTGCGCGGGATGGGCGTTGCGGTCAGAGTGAGAACATGAACCTCTGCGCGCAATTCTTTTAAGCGCTCTTTATGACCCACACCGAAATGCTGCTCTTCATCAATAATAAGAAGACCCAAATCTCTAAACTTGATCGCTTTCCCCAAGAGCGCATGAGTTCCAACAACAATATCAACTGTTCCCGCTTCCAACCCCTCGCGCGTTTCTTTTTGTTGAGCCGCTGGGATAAAGCGCGAGAGTTGCCGCACAATGACAGGCAAACCCTGAAATCTTTCGGAAAAAGTTTTGAAATGTTGTCGCGCCAAAAGCGTTGTAGGAACGACAACAGCGACCTGTTTACCGCTTAAGGCGGCGACATAGGCGGCACGTAACGCCACTTCGGTTTTACCAAAACCAACATCGCCGCATAAAAGCCGATCCATAGGACGACCCGATCCAAGATCGTCAAGCACGGCATCAATCGAGTTTAATTGATCTTCGGTTTCATCATAGGGAAATCGGGCAGAAAATTCCTCATAGCTATTGTGTGGCACCGACAATTTTGGTGCTTCACGCATCAAGCGCGCAGCAGCAATTTTAATCAGCGCATGCGCCATCTCGCGAATACGGCTCTTAAGTTT
>RFZR01000023.1 GCA_009920595.1 Alphaproteobacteria bacterium
TTTGCCAATCGCGCCTATCTCGATTTAACCGGCTCGCGCTCTCGAGGCTCGGCATTGTCACCTGAAGGCTTGTTTGGTCATGCGCCCGAAGCCGCGCAGGCTATGTTTCGATTGGCCGAAGCCGCGCGGCGGGGGCAAGACGCGGATGAAGAGATCCGGCTTGATCGAACGCTGAATGGTGAAGCACCGGCTTGGTTTCGCATTCGCACCATAGCGATTTCGTCGCAAGACGGCGACCGACGACAAATCTGGCGTGTTTCGGATGTCACGCGTGAGCGTGAACGGCAAGAAACCGTTTTTCGTGAATTGCAACATGCAATCGAATTTCTCGATCACGCGCCAGCAGGCTTCTTCTCTCTCAATCGTGAGGGTGTGATTGATTATATGAATGCAACGCTCGCGTCCTGGATTGGGCGCGATCTTGCAGAAATTGGCTCTGGTGGTTTGGCGCTTGAGGCTATGATGGCGCCTTCCGATCACGCGCGGCTTTTGCATGAAAGCGGTCCCGCGCATGAGAGCCGGATCGATGTGATCGAAACCGAATTGCAAAGTGCCACGGGCGGTCTCATTCCTGTGCGGCTCTTGCACCAGATCCAATTTGACGCTGCGGGTCGGACGCTGCCAAGCCGGACATTGGTGATCGATCGCAGGATCGGCGCGATTACGCGTGAAGAGTCAGTGAGCGATGATTATCGCTTCTCGAAGCTATTCAATGCGTCGCCCTTCGGCATTGCGATGATCAACAGCGAAGGCAAAATCATTCGAACCAATTCCGCCTTTACCCGCATTATGCCTGCAGGGCTTGGTAAAGTCGGTTCGGTATTTTCGTCCATCATCGCAGCGGATGATCAGGACCGCTTTGCGAATTTGATCGATCTGACCGCATCAAACAAAAGCGACGATGCCCCGGTTGATTTGAAGCTCGCCTCTGATGGCCGCTCCGCGCGTCTCTTTGTGACGCGTCTTCATGCGGACGCGCCCGGAGATGATGCCGCGATCATCCATCTTCTTGATACGACAGAGCAGCGCGCGCTTGAGGCACAATTTGCCCAAGCGCAGAAGATGCAGGCCGTGGGCGAGCTTGCAGGCGGGGTCGCGCATGACTTTAACAATGTGCTGCAAGGCATTCTAGGATATGCGGATTTACTTCTTGCCAATCATCGCCCGACCGATCCGGCCTTCCAAGACATTATGGAGATCAAACATAATGTGAACCGCGCGGCGGGACTTGTCGGTCATCTCTTAGCCTTCTCGCGTCGCCAAACTTTGTTGCCGGTGGTCTTCCATTTCACTGAAATTCTTCCCGATCTTTCGCGGTTGTTGAAGCGCTTGATCGGGTTCCGGATCACGCTTGAAGTCAAACATGATCGCGACCTCTGGCTCGTCAAAGCGGATCGCACTCAATTCGAACAGGTCATCATCAATCTGGCGATGAATGCGCGCGATGCGATGCCGCAAGGCGGTGAGCTTTTAATCCGCACCGCGAATATAGCCGCCTCCGCTACAAGCGAATTGGGCGACACCACAATTCCCTCTGCCGATTACGTGATGATTGAAATCACAGACACAGGCACCGGCATTGCGCCCGAGGTTTTGGATAAGATTTTCCAACCCTTCTTCACCACGAAGGAAGTCGGCAAGGGCACGGGCCTTGGCCTCTCTATGGTTTATGGTTTCGTCAAACAATCTGGCGGCTTTATCCTTTGTGACTCGAAGCCGGGCGAGGGGACTCGGTTCCGCATTCTTTTGCCGCGCCATATTCCGGAGGCGGGAGAACGCGTGGTTAAAGCCGATGCGGCGGCCCCCGCAAAGCCCAGTGCGGATCTAAGCGGACAAGGCACGATTCTTCTCGTTGAGGATGAGGATGCGGTGCGCGCTTTCGGCGCCCGCGCACTGACCCAGCGTGGCTATCGCGTGCTGGAGGCAGCGACCGGAGTTGAAGCTTTATCGCTTCTAGAGACGGAAGCCGTCGATCTGATTGTCTCGGATGTCGTGATGCCGGAGATGGATGGACCAACGCTCCTTGGCGAAGCGCGGGCACGCGGGATCACGTCCCGATTCATTTTTGTCTCAGGCTATGCCGAGGAGGCATTCCGCAAGAATCTCCCCGAAGGTGAGGAATTCGGCTTCCTTCCGAAGCCATTCTCACTCAAACAACTGACCGAGACGGTCAAAGACTCTCTCGGATAACCCTCTGAATTAACAAAGCTTTCACCATATTCGCTCGCTTTGCACTTCGGGTCGTTGAAGGACAATCAATGGATAAGTCAAAGGCGCTCGACGCCGCTCTCTCCCAGATCGAACGGGCCTTTGGGAAGGGCTCAATCATGCGGCTCGGCAAGTCCGATAAGCCGGTGGAAATCGAAACCATTCCGACAGGCTCTTTGAGCCTTGATATCGCGCTTGGCGTTGGCGGTTTGCCACGTGGCCGTGTCGTTGAAATTTACGGTCCTGAATCATCGGGTAAGACGACGCTCGCTCTGCACACGGTTGCTGAAGCGCAAAAGCGCGGCGGTGTCTGCGCCTTTATTGATGCCGAACATGCGCTTGATCCCGTTTACGCCCGCAAGCTTGGCGTCAATCTTGAAGATCTTCTGATCTCGCAACCGGATACTGGCGAACAGGCTCTTGAAATCTGCGACACGCTTGTGCGTTCAGGCGCGGTCGATGTGTTGGTCGTTGACTCGGTTGCCGCTCTTGTGCCGCGCGCTGAAATCGAAGGCGAAATGGGCGACGTCCAGCCCGGTCTTCAAGCCCGCTTGATGAGCCAAGCGCTCCGCAAGCTCACGGCCTCGATCTCGCGTTCGAATTGCATGGTGATTTTCATCAACCAGATCCGCATGAAGATCGGTGTGATGTATGGTTCGCCGGAAACAACCACGGGCGGCAATGCGCTGAAATTCTATGCGTCTGTCCGCCTCGATATTCGCCGTGTTGGCTCGATCAAGGAAAAGGAAGAAGTGGTCGGCAATACGACGCGGGTTAAGGTCGTCAAGAACAAGGTGGCACCACCCTTCAAACAGGTCGAATTCGACATCATGTATGGCGAGGGCGTCTCGAAGACGGGTGAGCTCATTGATTTGGGCGTGAAAGCCGGGATCGTCGAGAAATCCGGCGCCTGGTTCTCCTATGACAGTCAGCGTCTGGGCCAGGGTCGTGAAAACGCGAAAGCCTATCTCAAGGCCAATCCGGAAGTGGCCAATAAGATTGAAAGCCAGCTTCGCCAGAATTCCGGCATTTTGGCCGAGCAAATCCTTGAGGCGGTCTCCCCAACGGCGGAAGATCTCGATGAGGGTGAGGAATAAGCCCGAACTGATCCTTGATCAGGGCGCTTAAGTTCTGAATACGCGGGGCCCGGAGGGATCCCCGCGTATTTTTTTGCGTTTCACCTCAGGGACACGAAAAGAATTCGAGCGGAACGCGGATCTTCGGGCGCACTCGTCTCGACAGTCTCTGCCGACGCCACTAAAAGCGTGATCCGAAAGGGGTCCGGCTGACCGGGCATGCCCCGTGCTGACAAGTGGAAGACGCATAGATGAGCAGTGTGAACGATATTCGGTCGACCTTTCTCGATTATTTCCAGCGCAATGGTCACGAGATTGTGGCTTCAAGCCCGCTTGTGCCGCGCAATGATCCGACTTTGATGTTTACCAATGCCGGCATGGTGCAATTCAAAAACGTCTTCACCGGTGTTGAAAAGCGCCCTTATTCGCGCGCGGCGACCTCGCAAAAATGCGTCCGTGCGGGCGGCAAACATAATGACCTCGACAATGTCGGCTATACCGCGCGTCATCACACATTTTTTGAGATGCTCGGCAATTTCTCTTTCGGCGATTATTTCAAAGAACGCGCGATTGAGCTCGCATGGAATTTGATCACGAAAGATTACGCGATTGATAAATCGCGTTTGATGGTGACCGTCTATCACGAGGATGATGAAGCGTTCGGCCTTTGGAAAAAGATTGCCGGACTTCCTGATTCAAAAATCATCCGCATTCCGACTTCAGATAATTTCTGGGCGATGGGCGATACGGGTCCTTGCGGGCCATGTTCTGAAATTTTCTTCGATCATGGTGATAAGATACCAGGCGGCCCTCCGGGATCAGCAGATGCGGATGGTGATCGTTTCATCGAGATCTGGAATCTCGTCTTCATGCAATTCGAGCAAGTGACGCCGTCTGAGCGCGTCAATTTGCCAAAGCCATCAATTGATACGGGTATGGGTCTTGAGCGCATCTCGGCGCTGCTTCAAGGCACGCATGACAATTACGAAACCGACACGATGCGCGCGTTGATCCGCGCGGTTGCTGAAGCGACCGCGGTGGATCCGAAAGGGCAGGCAAGCCATCGTGTTGTCGCTGATCATTTGCGTGCGACATCCTTCTTAATTGCTGATGGTGTGTTACCGTCAAATGAAGGGCGCGGTTATGTGCTTCGCCGCATCATGCGTCGTGCGATGCGTCATCTCCAACTACTCGGCGCGAAAGAACCTTTGATGTATCGTCTCGTGCCTGCACTCGTGCGTGAGATGGGCCTTGCTTATCCGGAATTGGGTCGTGCAGAGGCGCTGATTGAAGAAACTCTGCGCTTGGAAGAAACACGGTTCCGCAAAACGCTTGAACGCGGCTTGGCGATGCTCGATGACGAAACAAAATCATTATCGTCTGGTGGTAAGCTGTCGGGCGAAACGGCTTTCACGCTTTATGACACCTATGGCTTCCCGCTTGATTTGACTCAAGATGCGTTGCGTCCGCGCGGCATTGCGGTTGATACCGACGCCTTCAATGTGGCGATGGAACGCCAACGCGAGAAGGCACGTGCAGCATGGGCGGGTTCGGGCGAAGCGGCCACCGATACAGTCTGGTTTGCCGTCAAAGAAAAAGTCGGTGCGACCGAGTTTTTGGGCTATGACACAGAACAGGCCGAAGGGGTTATCCGCGCGCTTGTTTCAAATGGTCAGGTCGTTGAGAAGCTTACAAAAGGCCAAACAGGTTTTGTTGTTTTGAACCAAACACCTTTCTATGGCGAAAGCGGTGGCCAGGTTGGCGATACAGGCCTGATGAGCGGTGGCGGCCTCACTTTGCGTGTGACCGACACACAAAAGAAATTGGGCGATCTCTTTGTTCATGCGGTCAGCGTTGAAGCGGGCGAAGCGACGATTGGGGCTGCGCTTGAATTGGCGGTTGATCACTTGCGTCGCAACGCTGTGCGCGCCAATCATTCGGCAACACATTTGTTGCATGAAGCTTTGCGTCAAGTGCTTGGCGATCATGTCGCACAAAAAGGTTCGCTTGTTGCACCAGAACGCTTGCGTTTTGATTTCTCGCATACAAAAGCGATATCGGACGAAGAGCTTGCGCGTATCGAAGATATCGCCAATCGTATCGTTCTTCAGAATGAACCTGTCATCACGAGATTGATGGGCGTTGAAGAAGCGATTGAAAGCGGCGCGCGCGCTCTGTTTGGTGAGAAATATGGCGATGAAGTCCGCGTTGTATCGATGGGTACGGAACCCGGCGCAAACAAAGCCTATTCGGTTGAGCTTTGTGGCGGCACGCATGTCATGCGCACGGGCGATATCGGCTTGATCAGCATTGTATCAGAGTCCGGTGTTGCTGCGGGCACGCGTCGTCTTGAAGCGATGACGGGCGACGCGGCGCGTCGTCATCTCGCTTCTGAAGCGAAAAAACTCAAAGAGATTGCCTCACTTCTCAAAGCCTCGCCACAAGATGCGGCGGATCGCGTGTCAGCGATCATCGAAGAACGCAAGAAATTCGAACGTGATCTCGCGGATGCACGTAAGAAATTGGCAATGGGTGGCGGCGGCTCATCAGGTGCGACTGACGTTACCGAGATCAATGGCGTTAAATTTTTGGGTCGCCGCGTTGATGGCGTCGAGATGAAAGATCTCAAAGGTCTTGCTGATGAAGCGAAAGCCCAATTGGGTTCAGCCGTCATCGCCCTCGTAAATATTGGTGAGGATGGCAAAGCCGGTCTTGTAGTGGCTGTCACTCAAGATCTCACTGCGCGCTTTAATGCGGTTGAGCTCGTGCGTGTGGGTTCCGAAGCGCTCGGCGGCAGGCACAAAAGCGGATCAAGCGCTTCAAGCGATAGCAAGCCTGTTACGCAGTGCCGGGTGAGTTTTGATATTTGATTTTATAATAAAAAAGCCCCGCGCTGCGGGGCTTTTTCTTTTTCAGCGATGACCACTCAGGCCGACATGGCTTTTTTGAGATTCTCATCGACCTTGTCGAGGAAGCCTGTTGTTGACAGCCATTTCTGATCTGCGCCGACGAGCAACGCCAAATCTTTTGTCATGAAACCGGTTTCAACTGTTTCAACACAAACATGTTCAAGCGTGTTTGCGAAACGCGCGAGCGCATCATTGCTATCAAGCTTTGCACGATGGGCGAGGCCACGCGTCCACGCAAAGATCGACGCGATCGAATTGGTCGACGTTTCTTTGCCTTTTTGATGTTCGCGATAGTGGCGCGTCACTGTGCCATGCGCGGCTTCTGCTTCAACCGTTTGTCCATCGGGCGTCATGAGAACGGATGTCATCAAACCCAAGGAACCAAAGCCTTGCGCCACGATGTCCGACTGCACGTCGCCATCATAATTTTTGCACGCCCAGACATAGCCGCCTGACCATTTCAATGCCGAAGCAACCATATCGTCGATCAAGCGATGTTCATAAGTGATGCCGAGTGTTTGGAATTGGCTCTTGAATTCCTGATCATAAATCTCTTGGAAGATATCTTTGAAACGGCCATCATAGGCCTTGAGAATTGTATTCTTTGTCGAGAGATAGACCGGATATTTTCTTTGCAATCCGTAATTCAATGACGCCCGCGCAAAATCGCGGATCGAGTCATCTAGATTATACATCGACATCGCGACACCCGCGCCTGGGAATTTGAAGACTTCCTTTTCAATCACTGTGCCGTCATCGCCTTCGAACTTAATCGTCATACGGCCTTTGCCAGGAACCTTGAAATCGGTGGCGCGGTATTGATCACCAAACGCATGACGCCCAACAACAATGGGCTGCGTCCAATGCGGTACAAGACGCGGCACGTTTTTACAGATGATCGGCTCGCGGAAAATCACGCCGCCCAGAATGTTGCGGATCGTGCCATTCGGCGATTTCCACATTTCCTTGAGAGTGAATTCTTTGACGCGTGCTTCATCGGGCGTGATCGTCGCGCATTTTACACCGACACCATATTTCTTGATTGCGTTGGCGGAGTCGATCGTGACTTGGTCATTCGTCGCGTCGCGGTTTTCGACCGAGAGATCGTAATAATGGAGATCCACATCGAGATAGGGATGGATGAGTTTGTCGCGAATATAGTGCCAGATGATCCGGGTCATCTCGTCGCCATCGAGCTCGACCACAGGGTTTGCGACCTTGATTTTTGCCATTATCCGATCCTCTTCCATCCGCGCGTCCTGAACCTTTTTAGGATGGCCCTCAGACGCATTTTTTGATGGGGGCGGTTCTAGCAGAGGCTTGGGCTTCGGGCAAAGCACACCTTAGGCGAAGGAGGCATGCAGGAGAGGGACGGGACGACTGGACAAATCGGGTCTCTCTCGGCATAGTCCGGCGCGTTTTTAAGGGATTTCCCGAGGATAGATCGCCATGATCCGTTTATTGACCCTCATTTTTACCTGGTGGAACGGTGCCACGATCGGCACGCTTTTCCACACTTGGAAGAACGGGGAATTTGTCGGTTCGGACGAGTTCGGTAATCGCTATTACCAAACCAAGGGCGGCGTAAAAGATCCGGCCTTGGGCATTGTGCGCCGTTGGGTGATTTATTTTGGTGAGGCTGAAGCCTCGCGTATACCCCCCGGTTGGTATGGTTGGATTCATCATAAGCTTGATGTTCCGCCCCCTGACGAACATTACAAGGCGCGTGTTTGGGAATTGCCGCATCAGCAGAATCGCACCGGGACCCCGGATGCATGGCGCCCGCAGGGGTCTATTCTCGCGGCTGGCCAAAGACCGCGTGTGACTGGCGATTACACGCCATGGTCTCCCGAAGCGTAATCGCTTTACGGAACTATTCTATTAAAATTTGAGTGATCGGTTTCAAGAGTTTGTGAGTGGTGTTGCGTAAGAGTTCCGGCTTTCCATGAAGGAGGCTGGTTATGAATGCTCTGGTTCATCCACAAACATCTGGAACGCCGATGCTACGCGCACCCAGCGAACAAGAACTCAGTCATCTTTTTGCCCTGGCTGAGCATGAAATTCTTCATGGTCGCTTGAGTGAAGCGTTGCTTCTCCTGCGTTTTATTCGCGCAATTGATCCGAGCCATACGGATGCGGCGGCACGCACAGCGCTTGTTTTGTTTCGTCGAGAGCAATGGCCCGAAGCGTGGGACGCATTCGATATCCGTTTCAAACTCATGTCGGCGCAACCAACCGTTACAGTCAAGAATGCCGATGGCACGCGCAGAGATGTGCCGCGGTGGACGGGAGGCCCTGTTCCCAAAAAACTTCTCGTCATGGATGAGCAGGGGCTTGGTGATACGATTCACTTCGCGCGCTATCTCCGTTTTCTTGTTGAGAGAGATGTCGAGGTTACATTCGTAACCCATCGCATTTTATTTGATTTGTTGAAGACGATGGAATTGCCGATCACTTTGAAACCGAGTGATGAACCGGGCAGTGTGGGTGGCGTTGGCGGCTGGACACCTTTGCTTCATATTCCGCGCGCTTTGAATATTGATCCCGCGCGTTATGCTGACAAAATTCCCTATATTAAAGCGGATCCTCAGCGCGTTGAAAAATGGCGTGCCCGTTTGCCGAAAGATAAAAAGCTTATTGGTATTGCTTGGGCAGGCAATCCGGATTCGCCTGCGGAAAAAGGACGATCGGCTCCGCTCGAAGCCTTTGCACCCCTTGCTGAACTTCCCAATGTCGCGCTTGTTGTCCTGCAAAAAGGAAAAGGTTTTCAAGAAGTCGAAACCGTATCTTTTCGCGATAAGCTCGTTCTGTTGGGCGATGAATTTGATGAAGGTGGACAAGCCTTTCTCGATTCTGCTGCCGTCATGATGTCGCTTGATCACATTGTTTCAGTTGATACATCGATCCTTCATGTTGCTGGCGCTCTGGGACGGCCCACCGCGCTTCTGTTGCGTAGAGAGCCAGATTGGCGTTGGCTGGCGCGTGAAAGTGATAATGTGTGGTATCCGTCGGTTACGCTCTATCGGCAAAAAAATTCCGGTGAGTGGAGCGAGCCAATGGGACGACTTTGTGAGGCGCTGCAGAAAAATGATGAAGCGGTTACAGAAGCCGTAACCCAATCCGTAACTCACGAAACTCTGACCGATCCTCAGCGTCCTCTCATGCCGGTTTCAATCGGCGAGCTGGCGGACCGTCGAGGCATTCTTGATCTTAAAGCTGAGCGCGCCCCCCAAAAAGCGGTCAAGGCAGAAGCCAAGAGGCAGCGGGCGGCGCTTGATCCGGCCTGGCAGGCAGTCGTTGAACGCAATGATGCGGTCATCGGGCTTGATGCGGAATTACGCGCCATTAATGCGGAGCTTTGGGAGGTCGAAGACAAGCTTCGGATGGCCGAGAATGAAAAAGTCTTTGACGAGGCTTTTGTCGCGCTGGCCCGCTCTGTCTATCGGCTGAATGACCGCCGCTCGGAGATCAAGCGCCGAATTGACCGCATGGCTGGATCGTCTTTCACGGAAATCAAATCCTATGCGGGCAAGAGAAAATGACGCTTTGACGCTTTGGCCTTTTTCCTGTCCCCCTTGCCGTGCTAGAGCGCAATGCGCCTGAGAGCTGTTCGGGCGCGGAAGGCACAGGGAATGGGTAACGTGATGGCGCGGTTGGGTGTGAGTGTAGGGGTCTTGGCGCTGCTGATTATGGGCGCGCCATCTCATGCGCTGGCTGATAAAATAAAGAATCCAATCGCGATTTTTTCTGGCCTCGACAAGATCACAGGTCGGATCCTTTCTTTTGAAGTCGGCATTGATGAGACCGTGGAATATGGTGCGTTCTTGGTAACGCCGCGTGTGTGTTACACGCGCCCGATCACGGAACCTCAAAATACAACGGCCTTTATTGAAGTGGATGAGATCACGGTTGGCGGCGACACCAAGCGACTTTTTGGCGGATGGATTTTTGCCTCTTCGCCGGGGCTCAATGGTGTTGAACATCCGATTTACGATGTGTGGTTGATTGGCTGCAAAGGCGGCACGGTTGTCATTCCGGAATCAACCGAGATTACACCGAAATCGCCGCCGCCACCGTCAGCCACTCAAGCACCTGCATCAGGTGCGCAGCCGACACAACTTGTGCCCGCAAAGCCGGCGAAGAAAACAAATTAGATAAATATATTTGTTTTGGCTGCGGTGAGGATCTTTAAGATCTCATCGCCTTGCTGCGTATGGTTCTCATCAAAAGCATAGAAATCGGCATCACTCATCAGCGCCCGATCGAGATGAGAGAGATAGGCGGCTCGGTCAATTTCAATCGCGCCAAGGCTTGCCAAATGTGGCGTGATGAATTGCGTATCAAGAAGTTGGAAATTTCCTTTGATCAAGCGTGCAACGAGATAAGCGAGAGCCACTTTCGAAGCATCAGTCATTTTATGAAACATACTTTCGCCGAAAAACGCACCACCAAGCGTGATGCCGAAGAGGCCGCCAACGAGATCATTGTTGAAATAGGTTTCAACGCTGTGCGCGAAACCTTGCTCATGCAAAGCGCCATAAAGCGAACGCAAACGATGACTGATCCACGTCGTCTCGCGCGCATTCGCGCATGCTTCAACCATGGTATTGAAATCTGTATTGATGCGGACTTCAAATTGATCAGCGCGGATCACTTTCGCGAGGCTTCGTGAAATATGAAACTGATCCAGCGGAATGATGCCACGTTGCCGCGGTTCAATCCAATGAAGCCATGGATCATGCGCACTCTCGGCCATCGGAAACACGCCAATTGAATAGGCGCGCAGCATCAATTCGGGAGTGATGCCGTCGGGCGAAAGCGACCGGCGGCTCATGGCGCTTTACGCCTCTGGCGTTCCATCCATACCGCCCGCATTCAAGAAATGCTCGAGCCAATGGATGTCATAAAGGCCGTTTTGAATATCTGAATTGCGCACAAGCGTGCGGAAAAGTGGCAAAGTTGTTTCAATGCCATCAACGACAAATTCATCAAGCGCACGACGAAGACGCATTAGACATTCATTACGTGTGCGGCCATGAACGATAAGCTTGCCGACAAGCGAGTCATAATGCGGCGGAATTGTATAACCCTGATACACCGCTGAATCGACGCGCACACCCAAACCACCTGGTGGATGGAAATAAGCGATCTTGCCTGGTGAGGGACGGAAGGTTGCGGGGTTCTCGGCATTCACACGACATTCAATCGCATGACCTTGCAATTTGATGTCCGATTGTTTGATGCCAAGGGGCGCGCCAGCCGCAATACGGATTTGTTCATTCACAAGATCGATACCGGTAATCATTTCGGTAACCGGATGCTCGACCTGAATACGCGTGTTCATTTCAATGAAATAGAATTTTCCATCCTCATAAAGGAACTCAATGGTTCCTACACCGAGATAGCCAAGATCGCGCATGGCTTTTGCGCAGACTTCGCCGATCTCTGATCGCATGCTTTCATTGAGCGCAGGCGAGGGGCCTTCTTCCCACACTTTTTGATGGCGACGTTGCAGCGAGCAATCACGCTCGCCAAGGTGGATGGCATTGCCTTGCCCATCGCCCAAGACTTGAATTTCGATATGGCGCGGCTTTTCTAAAAACTTTTCGATATAGACGGCATCGTCACCGAAGGCGGCCTTCGCCTCCGTACGTGCTGTATGAAAAGCGTCTACGAGATCTGCTTCCGTGCGCGCGACTTTCATGCCGCGTCCACCACCACCAGCGGCCGCTTTCACGATCACGGGAAAACCAATTTTCTTGGCGATCTTTAAAGCTTCTTTTTCGTCAGTTACGCCACCATCCGAACCGGGCACACAAGGAATCCCCAGTTTCTTCGCTGTGCGCTTGGCTTCAATCTTATCTCCCATAATCCGAATATGTTCAGATTTAGGACCGATAAATGTGATGCCGTGACTTTCGAGAATCTCCGCAAAGCGAGCATTCTCAGAAAGAAATCCATAACCCGGATGGATCGCATCCGCGCCCGTAATCTCACAAGCTGCAAGCAATGAGGGAATGTTAAGATATGAGTCGCGGGAAGTGGGCGGACCGATACAAACACTCTCATCAGCAAGCTTCACATGCATCGCATTCACATCAGCAGTCGAATGAACCGCCACTGTGGCAATGCCAAGCTCTTTACACGCGCGTAGCACACGCAGGGCAATCTCGCCGCGATTGGCAATGAGAACCTTGTCAAACATTAAAGCGGTCCTCGGTTGCGATTATTCAATGACAAGCAAAGTTTCGCCGAATTCGACCGGCTGTCCGTCTTCGACGAGAATGGCGGTTACAGTACCCGCGCGCGGCGCAACGATTTCGTTAAACGTCTTCATCGCTTCGATGAGCAAAATCTTTTCGCCCGCTTTCACGGTTGAGCCGACTTCAACAAAAGCTTTGGCGTCAGGAGAAGGGCGACGATAAGCGGTGCCGACCATCGGTGAAGGCACAGCACCTGCATGCGCCGCGTCGGCTTTTGTTGCTGGTGCGGATGCAGCGGGTACAGCGGCTTGCACGGGTGCAGCGGTAATAGGCTGCGGCACATGAACCGCATGAGCAACTGATGCGCCCACAAGCGTGCGCGCAACCTTGATCCGGAGATCACCTTTTTCGACTTCGATCTCGGAGAGATCGGTCTTGCCTAAAAGACGCGCGAGAACTTCGACAAGATCCGTGTCGATTGCGGAAGGGACTTTCGGTGCGCTCACTTTACTCTCCGCTTTTTTAGGCGATGAGACGGCTGATGTTTTTGCCGCTTTCGACTTGGTGTTTGTCGCTTTTTTCATGGGCTTACGCATTCCGTTTAGGCTCCGCTTTCAACGAGTCTTAATCAGGCGAGATGAGTGATGAGGGCATCAAAGGCGAGTTCATAACTCGCTGCGCCAAAACCGCAGATCACACCTTTCGCAACAGGTGAAATATAAGAATGATGTCTGAAGGTTTCACGAGCGAACACATTGCTCAAATGCACTTCGATCACGGCTACACCTGTCGCGCGGATCGCGTCGTGAAGTGCGATCGAAGTATGCGTATAAGCGCCGGCGTTCAGAAGCACGCCCGCCTTGGCCGCGCCCGCTTCCTGGATCCAGTCCACAAGCTCGCCCTCGCGGTTTGTCTGCCGGAAGACGAGTTTCACTTTCGCCGCTTTGGCTTTCTTCTGGAGGGCTGCTTCAATGTCCTTGAGGGTCGCCGTGCCATAGGTCGAGGGTTCCCGCGTGCCGAGCAGGTTCAGATTTGGACCATTCAGGACGTGAACGGTTTTCATCGCTTTGCCTCTTCAGATGGCGTTCGGACCGAGCGGGGGCGAACCCCGGCGCATCCGATCCTCTTAGCCGCTTCGGGCCATCATTGAAAGTCTTTGGCCCATTTGGGGTTAATGGTGGCGGGGATAAAGGGCTTAGAGATCAACAAGCTCTGTCGCAAAAGCCGCCCGTTCTTGAATGAAGGCGAAGCGCGCCTCGGGCCGGTTGCCCATCAATTGCTCAACCGCGCTTTCCGCAGCGGGCTTGCCCTCGTCAGGAATGACGACCCTGAGAAGCGTGCGGCGACGCGGGTCCATAGTCGTTTCTTTGAGCTGGCCCGGCATCATTTCGCCCAAGCCTTTGAAACGGCCAATCTCGACATTGGACTTGCCCTTGAACTCCGTGCGCATCAGCTCGTCCTTGTGTGCGTCATTGCGCGCATAGGCGGTTTTGCCGCCATGGGAGAGCCGGTAGAGCGGCGGCACAGCCAGAAAAAGATGACCATTATCAATGAG
>RFZR01000221.1 GCA_009920595.1 Alphaproteobacteria bacterium
GCCCATCGCACCATTTTGCTTGGCATTCTGGATCATCAATTGTTCAAGCCCTGTATCGAGCGTGACAATTGGCAATTCTTCTTTGGGCGATGAGATCCGCTGGATCAAAATTGGACCGAGAGCAATACGAGCCGCTTCGATGAGATCATCGGTTTCACGGCCTTTCGCGCTTGAGACCGCTTCAAGAATGCGCTTCATATCCGAGATCGGAATTTGCTCAGCGACCAATAACTTCAACACTTGTGTCAATTGCGGCAGCGAGACGATTTTCGGCACAACACCCTGAACAAGATTAGGTGCAGATTTAGCAAAGTGATCAATGATCTCTTGGACATCATCCTGGCCAAGAAGATCCGCGCCGCGCTGCATCAGCAATTGATGCAGATGTGTTGCAATCACAGTGCCGGCATCGACGACTGTATAATCGGCAGCAAGAGCCCGTGGTTTATCCGACGGATCAATCCACACAGCATCAAGACCAAAGGTCGGATCCTTCACGGTTTGGCCAGGAAGAACGACATTGGAATTCGCGCCTTGGATGGCGAGAAGCTTGCCATTGATCACTTGATCTTCAGCAGCGATCACGCCGGCGATCGTAATCCGATAGGCGGACGGCATCAAAGACAGATTGTCACGAATGCGGACTTGCGGAATGATAAAGCCGAGGTCTCGCGAGACTTGTTTTCTTATACCTGTAATCCGAGATACAAGCGCACCACGCGCCGCATCTTCAATCAGAGGAATGAGGCCGTAGCCAACTTCGATTAACAGCGGTGTGGTGTTCGCCACATCATTGATTGTGACTTCGCTTTTATCTTCATCTTCAGCGCTGCTTTCCAAGCTGATGGTCGGCTTTGCTGCGTCGATTGCTTGCTCATCTGCTTCTTTTTTATCACGCTTATTGACAAAATGCGCGATCGCAGCGGCACCGGCAGCTGCGGTGAGAAACAGAAGATGGGGCATGCCGGGCAAAATGCCGATCAAAGCGAGAATGCCCGCGACAGGATACCAAGCGCGGCGCGAACCGATTTGGCGTGATAATGTATTCGAAAGGTCTGATTCACCTGATTCACGCGTCACAATGACCGCAGTTGCGATTGAAAGAAGAAGTGAAGGAATCTGCGCCACGAGACCGTCACCGACTGTGAGAGTCACATAGGTCGATGCGGCTTCGTTGGCCGGCAAACCATGTTGGACCATGCCGATGATCAAACCGCCAATAATGTTTACGGCAAGGATGAGCACGCCAGCGATCGCGTCGCCTTTTACGAATTTCGTCGCACCATCCATTGAGCCGTAAAAATCTGACTCGCGCGCGACTTCCTCGCGGCGTTTGCGGGCGACTTCGGGGGTGATGATCCCGGCGTTCAAATCGGCATCGATCGCCATCTGTTTTCCAGGCATCGCGTCGAGGGTGAAGCGGGCCGCGACTTCCGACACGCGGCCGGTGCCTTTTACGATCACGACGAGGTTGATCACCATCAAGATGATGAAGACGAGAATGCCGACAACGAAATTACCGCCGATGACAAATTCACCAAAAGATTCAATGACATGGCCGGCTGCTGCGGTGCCCTCATGGCCGTGGACAAGAACGACGCGGGTCGACGCGACGTTGAGCGCGAGGCGGAGGATGGTGGCGAACAGCAGAATGGTCGGAAAGGCCGAGAAATCGAGCGGCCGATACATGTTCACGCTCACCATCAGAATCGAGAGCGAGATGACGATATTGGCGGTAAAGAAGATGTCGAGCAGGAAGGGCGGGATCGGCACCACCATCATGACGATGAATGCCACAAGCGCCAAAGGCAGCAGCAGGGATTGCGCCCAGCGTCCAATACCAGCCTGTTGGTTTATCGACAGTGCGTCGCTCACAATCGTACTCGCCTCATGTCGGAATCCCGACGAATTTAGTCAAAATGCCCGCTTTGCCCCCGTTTCGGGTGGGTTTCGCGGTGGTTCGGGTAGGTAAAAGCAAGGGGTATGCCAGCGGGAAAAATTTTTTAACGAAGCGTAGTCGGCACGGAATTTGCTGAAGGGGTTTCGACCCATTTCTCGATGCCGGGGTTACGTCTTGGGCGTGATCCTGAAGCCTGCAAAGGATGTACCGCTGTGAAACTCTCTCATCTCGCGCTTTTTGCCACTCTCGCTTTTTCAGGCGCTTTGCTCTCCGGCTGTGCGACCGCAACTGACAAAACCAAGATGGCGGCGGCAACGCCGGCTTCGACCACCGCAGCGACGGCGGCTCCGGTCGAGACGGGCGCCATCCGCGGTATCGGCTATGCGGCGATTTCCATTCAGCCCGGCCGCACCCGCGTGCAGAAGCAATTGATGGCGATCCGTGCGTCGCGCTTGATGGCGATGCGCGAACTCGCCGAGAAGATTTATGGCCTTGATGTGAATTCTTATGCGTCGCTCTCAGAAGGCGTGATGCAGGCTGATACGCTGCGCGGCACGGTCGCCGGCATCGTGCGCAGCGCGCGCACAGTATCCATTGGCCCCATCAAGAGCGACATCTACGAAACGATTTTGGAAATTGATGCGTCGGATGCTGCCTCAATGGTGGCGCAGGGCGCCCCGAAATATAAGTGAGCTTCATGATGCAACGCATTGGTTCCACTCTTGTCGTTGCGGTTTTTGCTCTCCTGATCTGTGATCAGGTGATGGCGGGCACGCGGCTTGTTCATGCTGTTGGACGTGCGGCGATTGCCAATGGCGATGTCGCAGGTGCGCGCAAATCCGCGCTTGCTGAAGCGCTTTATGATGCTGCTGGTCAAGTGCGTATGTCTGTGCGCGGATCAACCATGGTGTCCGATGCGGGAACCCTTCGGGAAGAGAGCGGCATTGTTGTTTCAGGTCAATTGAAGGGCTATCAAGTTCTCGATGAACGTCGTGAAGGCGATCATTTCGTTGTCACCATTGATGCGCTCGCTGAAACGGAAGAGGGTGAATGCGCGTCATCGAAAAAATCCGATGTAGCAATTGGTGCCATCGATATTCGTGTCGCGCCCGGTTTGACCGGCCGTGTTGAGCGTCAAGGTCGTGAAGGCGTCGAGCGTCTTTTCTCAGTTTTGAATGAAGAGCCATCATTGCGGGCGGTTGATGATCGTCGCTTTAATCCCGTTACGCGCAGTGCCAGTGCGGTCAAACAGAATCTTGGGTATTTGGCGGTTGTTGAAAATTATCGCCCCACGCCTGGTGTGTTACGCCTCGATGGTGTTGTGAAGCTCGAGCGTGCGCGTATGGGGAATGCGTTGATTGCTGAAACGGCCATTCAAGCCACAGCTGATCTGCAAATTGTTGATACGATGACGGGTGCCGTTCGCGAACGTATTGTTGAAACGGCGCAGGTGCCGCTTGAATCGCGTGTTTGGGGTACGGATATCTCAGTGCCGTCA
>RFZR01000222.1 GCA_009920595.1 Alphaproteobacteria bacterium
CGCGATCGGAGCGTGTGACGCCATACCATTGTCGTCTGATCGGCATGCCTTCGACATCGAGAATTTTCAAACGACCGAGTTCAAGTTCCATCGCGATTGTATGCGCTGAAATAAACGCGATCCCCATACCCGCCATCACCGCTTGTTTGATGGTTTCATTCGAGGTCATTTCGGTATGACGAAGTTCCTGCCAGCCTGAAACATCACTCATAAAAATATCAAGCGATGAACGCGTGCCTGATCCCGCCTCACGCACGATGAATTTGTGATCAAGAAGGTCCTCTTTAGAAAGAGACCGCCGTCGCGTTAGCGGATGATCTGGTGCAGCAATCATCACCAGCGGATGATCACCAAATAACAATGAACGCACGCCGAAATCGCGCGGGGGTCTCCCCATGAGCGCAAGATCAATGTCATATTGCCGAAGAGCATCGATAATGCCGAAGCGATTGCCAACCGATAAGACAATCTCAATGCCCGGATGTTTGGCCCGAAATGCCGCAATCAGCGCGGGGGCGAAATATTTGGCCGTCGAAACCGCACCAATCGCCAAGCGACCTGTGTCGGCATCCCGGATCGCATCGACTTCCTCAAAGAAGGAACGCAGACGCAGCTCGATATCGCGCGCAGCACGAAGCGCGGCATCGCCTGCGACCGTGGGCCGCATACCCTCGCGGCTCCTATCGAAAAGAGGGAGGCCCAATTGCTCTTCAAGCTGTTTCAATTGCAGCGTGATGGCCGGGCCAGTAAGGTTAAGCTCTTGCGCAGCTTGAGAAATTTTCCCTGACCGCTTGATCGCGAGCAGAGACTGCAATTGCCGGAATGTCACATGGCGCATAACTTAAGTTAAAAAAATTAATCTAATATGTAAACATAATAAAATTTACTAATTCTTATAAACCGCGAAGGTGGCCGCGGTTTCAAGAAGGGCGCTGAGCATCTCACACCCTCTGAACCGGCAAAGGGGGGCCTCATGCGCGGATCGACGCTCGCGGACTATCTCGGACAGCTGACCGCCTCAGCCGATGCGGCGCATAGCCGGGCCGCCTTTCTCATCGAGAATTTTGCCGGAGCGGCCGCAGATATGCGGCGCGCGATCAATGAAGGCGCGCTTGGCGCCGCTTTCGCCCATAGCACGCAAAACAACAATGCCGATGGCGACGATCAAAAGGCGCTTGATGTTCATGCCGACAACGCTTTCATCAATGCCGCGCAAAATGCGCGGGTTGCCCATTATGCTTCTGAAGAACAGGCGCACCCTCTGACCATTGATCCGCTGAGCCCAATCTCTGTTGCGGTGGATCCGCTTGATGGGTCTTCCAATATCGATACGAATATTTCGATTGGCTCGATTTTTTCAATTTTGCCAACAAAAGGCGATGCCACACAAACATTTCAACAACCGGGTTCTGAGCAGATTGCAGCGGGTTTTTTCATCTATGGTCCGCAAGTCGCGCTTGCGCTGACGCTCGGCGATGGCACAGCGATCTTTGTTTATTCTGAGCGTCGCAACGCTTTCATTCTCGCTTATGAACGCGCGCGCATCGATGCGGACGCAAAAGAATTCGCAATCAATATGTCGAATTATCGCCATTGGGACGAATCGATGCGGACTTATGTCGACGATTGTCTCTCGGGCCAAACGGGACCACGCGAAAAAGATTTCAATATGCGTTGGATCGCGTCGTTGGTTGCTGAAGCCTATCGCATCTTCATTCGCGGCGGTGTGTTCATTTATCCGCGTGACAATCGCAAAGGCTATAATCAAGGGCGTTTGCGTCTGATCTATGAAGCCAATCCGATCGCGCTTCTGGTTGAACAAGCCGGCGGCCGCGCCATTGATGGCGAAAATCGCATTCTCGATATTCATCCAACAGCGCTTCACCAACGCGTGCCCTTGATTTTCGGCTCCGCTGGTGAAGTGAGAAAAATCGCGCGCTATCACGCCGATCCATCACGTTTGGCCATTCGCCATCCCCTCTTCAGTAACCGCGGCCTGTTTAGAGCGTAAAGGAAGCGTATCTATGTCTCAGCGTCATCCGATTATCGCCATTACAGGCTCTTCCGGTGCCGGCACCACGACCGTTAAAGACACGTTCTCAAAAATTTTTGTTCGTGAAGGCGTAAAGGCATCCTTTATCGAAGGTGATGCGTTTCACCGCTATGACCGCGTGGCCATGAAAGCAAAAGTGGCCGAAGAGGAAAAAAACGGCAATCCCCATTTCAAACAGGAACAGGCAAGACGCGTATTTATGTGCATGATGACGGCGAAGCCGAGCATTACGGTACGCCCCCTGGTACATTCACACCTTGGCACAACCTGCCTGACTCCGATCTCCTTTTCTACGAAGGACTGCATGGCTGCGCGGTTACCGACAAAGTCAATCTCGCGCGTCATGTTGATTTGAAAATCGGCGTTGTGCCGGTGATCAATCTTGAATGGATACAAAAAATCCATCGTGACAAATCTTTGCGGGGCTATTCGACCGAAGCGATCACAGAAACGATTTTGCGTCGTATGCCGGATTATGCGCGCTATATCTGCCCGCAATTCTCGCATACCAATATCAATTTCCAACGTGTGCCGACGGTTGATACGTCAAATCCATTTGTCGCGCGCTGGATTCCAACGCCTGCCGAATCCATGTTGGTCATTCGTTTTGCCAATCCGCGCGGCATTGATTTTCCTTATCTCCTCTCCATGCTTTCGGGCTCGTGGATGTCACGTGCCAACTCAATCGTATGTGGCGGCGACAAGCTCGACATCGCGATGCAACTCATTCTGACGCCGCTCATCAACAAGCTCATGGACATCAAACGTCGAGTCTCCTGATCAAGACTCATTCTTCATACGCCTTGCCTCCCATTTCTTTTGATTTTTCATTGTGAAAGGTTTCCTTATGGACCAGTCCGTCTCCTCAGAACTTAAAGGCAAAGACCGTTATCGCGCTGGCGTGCTGAAATATGCACAAATGGGCTATTGGAACGGTGACTATCAACCGAAAGATACAGATCTCATTGCGCTCTTTCGTATCACGCCGCAGGATGGTGTTGATCCGATCGAAGCCGCTGCTGCTGTTGCCGGAGAAAGCTCAACCGCAACTTGGACGGTTGTATGGACGGATCGCTTGACGGCGGCTGATCAATATCGTGCGAAAGCCTATCGCGTCGATCCCGTTCCCGGACAGCCTGGACAATATTTCTGCTACGTCGCTTATGATCTCATTCTCTTTGAAGAAGGATCAATTGCGAACCTTACCGCGTCCATTATCGGCAATGTGTTTTCATTCAAGCCTTTGAAAGCGGCGCGCCTTGAAGATATGCGTCTGCCGGTCGCCTATGTGAAAACCTTCAAAGGTCCACCAACAGGTATTGTGGTCGAGCGTGAGCG
>RFZR01000223.1 GCA_009920595.1 Alphaproteobacteria bacterium
GCCTGCTGTGGCAGGCCTATCGCCTCTGGGATCGCCACGATTGCATTGATCTCAGTGCGGCGTTTGCCTCAAGTCTCCTCTTTTGCTTTGCCGCATGGTTCGACAAAAGCGCCATGGGGCTGGGCGGATTTCTGCACACGTCATCATGATGAATGCGATGTAGCCACGCTCAAGCCCGAACCCGTGAATTTAACACCGAGCCTTTGGTCACAAATTGAGATGATCAATCATTCGGTGAACGCGTCAGTCCGCGAAGCAGATGACCGCGAGGTGTTTGGTGTTATTGAGCGTTGGGACTATCCGAGCTCGGGCTCAGGCGATTGCGAAGATTTTGCCCTTCTGAAACGGAAAGAGTTGATCGAAGCAGGCATTCCGCGTCAGGCGCTTTTGATGACGGTGGTCACTGATGAAAATGGTGCAGGCCATGCAGTGCTCACCTTGCGCAGCAATCGCGGTGACTTCGTTCTCGATAACCGGACTGACAAAATTCTGGGCTGGCAATCGACAAACTATGTTTTTGTGAAGATGCAGTCGGAACAACATCCGAATGAGTGGCAAAAAATCGGCGATCCGTCGAACGCCACCCTCACCGCTTCGGGTCAAAACTGATTTATTTTCGCGTTTGATTTCTAATCAATGCGCGAAAGATGTGCGGCGAAACGTTTGCCATTGCGCACATAATTATCCGCTGACGATTTGAGTTTTGTGACCGCTGCTTCATCAAGTGTACGAATGAGTTTTGCGGGTGCGCCAACAATCAAAGAAAAATCCGGAAACTCTTTACCTTCCGTGACAAGCGCATTAGCGCCCACAAGCGAACCCCGCCCGATCCGCGCGCCATTCAAAATCGTTGAACCCATTCCGATCAGTGAACCATCACCAATCACACAGCCATGCAAAATCGCGCGATGGCCGATGGTGCATTCTTCACCAATCTCAAGAGGAAAACCGGGGTCTGTGTGAAGCACCGCCCCTTCTTGGATATTGCTTCTTTTACCAATAATGATCGGCTCATTATCGCCACGCAACACCGCGCCAAACCAGATCGAGACATCGGTAGAAATCCGACAATCGCCGATGACATGCGCGTCAGGCGCAATATAAACGCTTTGTTGATCGGCGAATTTGGGACTCTTCACATCAAGCGAATAAATCGGCATGAAGACGCCCCTTTCTGGAATTGATTACTCAATCAATCCCTTCGAGATCGATGTCGAGAATGGACATGGTCAGCGCGTAAGAACGATCACCATCTTCCGTATCAAGCGAAATCACACCAATGAATTCATCGCCGATCATGACTTCTGCGGAATCGGTTTTTTTCGGGCGCGCAACAACCTTGATATTCGCATTGCCGAACAGCTGACGAAGATAGGTTTGAAGTTTTAAGAGCTCTGCCTTGTCCATGGAACTGCCGCCTGTTGATCGGTTACGAAGTCACTCGAGACTTTCGAATGCCATTTCCAAGGACGCGCCGCAACCCCCAAACCGGGTTCAGGCCGCGCCACCGCCTTTATCGGCTAAGATCTGGTCCATGGTCCGCGCCGGTTCGGCGCAGCCCGATTCCCCGACGATTTTCGCAGGCACACCGGCAACCGTCACATTGCGCGGCACGTCTTTGAGCACCACCGATCCAGCTGCCACGCGCGCGCATTGGCCAACTTCGATATTGCCAAGAATTTTTGCCCCCGCGCCAATCAAAACACCGCGACGGATTTTCGGATGGCGATCCCCTGTGGCTTTGCCCGTACCGCCCAACGTCACCCCTTGAAGGATCGACACATCATCTTCAATCACAGCGGTCTGGCCGACAACAAGACCTGTTGCGTGATCGAGAAAGACACCGCGGCCAATGCGTGCATCCGGATTGATATCGGTTTGGAAAATTTCCGATGACCGGCTTTGCAAATAGAGCGCAAAATCTCTCCGGCCCTGCCGCGCTAACGCGTAAGCAAAGCGGTGCGTTTGCAGAGCGTGATAGCCTTTGAAATAGAGAAGTGGTTCAACAAAACGCGTGCAAGCGGGATCACGATCCGCAACCGCCATCAGATCCGCGCGAAAGCCTTCACCAATTGAGGGATCAGACTGAGCGATTGATGCAAAGATTTCCATGATGACAGCGCGGGGCACATCAGGATGATCAAGTCGCGCCGCGAGTCTCTCAATCACGGCTCGATCAAAACTGGGTTGATCAAGAATATTCGACCGAACCAGACGCACAAGATCCGCGTCGGATGAAAGAATATCAGCAGCCTCACTGCGGATATGGACCCAAATCGGATCTGCAACCGAACGGTCCTCTGTCAGAGCTTCAAGGCGCTTGGTTTCCATGGTCCGGTTCCGGCGAAGAGACTATTTATCTCTATCTAGGTATGAAAAGAGGTTCTTGCAATCATTCAGCGGGTTTGGCTTAGAAATTCAAGCGCGGCAGCCTTATGCGTACGATCCCCGACCGCAAGATTATGATCGCGGCCCTTGATCACGAAAGCCTGCCCCTGCGGTATCAGAGCCGCCAAGCGCTCGGGGTCACCCCCAATCCGGTCTTCACTCCCTACGGCCACGAGAACCGGCATTTTGAATGTTGCTACATCATGAGCTGTTAGACCGCGACGTGATCCGCGCATACAGGCCGCAAGCGCTTTAAGATCGCCGCCATTCTTTTCCGCAAATGCACGAAACATCTTCTGCGTCGGGTCGGTGATGGTCTCAGGTGTTTGACTCTCAAGCGCCTCGGCAATGCCTGGCGGCAGGCCCTGCCCTTCAACGAGATGAATACCAAGCCCACCCAAGATCACCGACCTTACACGATCAGGAAAATGCAAAGCGGCCATCGCCGCAATCCGCGCACCCATCGAATAGCCAATCAGATCAGCTTTCACGAGATGCAGGTGATCAAGCAGCGCGATCACATCTTTGGCCATCACTGCGGGATCATAGGCTTCAGGCTCATAAAGCTTATCACTTTGCCCATGGCCGCGATGATCAAGCGCGATGACGCGATACCCCGCACGGATCAGCGTTGAAACCCACGACGTGTCGATCCAGTTGACGCGATGGGTTGACGCAAAGCCATGCAGCAGAACCACGGGGTCCCCCGTGCCCGCCTCCGGCATTTGGTCGATATAGGCGATCCGAACCCCGCCCGAGGAGAAATAATCCATAGCGCACTGCCTGATCCCGAATGAGATACTTCATAGGGGCTCGCTTCCCTGTAAGAAAGACGAAATTCTGGCGATTTTCTCTGGCCTCGAACCCCGCATCAGACTAAGGTCGCGCCGATTTAAAGGCTTTATCGGGAGAAGAATTATGGCCGCTCATGCCATTCCCTATTTCAAGAATGACGCCGGTTTGGCCCGGATCCGCATTCATGCACGGGAGTTCATGTGTGTTG
>RFZR01000224.1 GCA_009920595.1 Alphaproteobacteria bacterium
TTCCAACCGCGTTCTCTTTCAACAAGTTCAAGACCTTTCAAGAAGCAACAAATATCGATGACGGGGCCCGCAAGACGTTCCCCCATCGCATCAATCGCCTTGCGCATGCGCATCCGCGCGGCCAGCATCGCATCGCTTGCATTTGTCTCCGTGCCCCCGCGCGAAGAAGCGCCCATACCAAAACGCGACCAATCAATGCTCACACGCGGGGAGAGGCCTGCACGTTCAAAATCGGCACGTAATCTTTCACCCGCAATAAAAGCAGTGGTTGAGATCAAGGGTTGGCCCTGAGCGCCCTTGCGACGCGCCAACCATAAAAGCGGACTCTCGCGTTGATTGACAAAGACATCGCGACGCCCTTCAGGCGCTTCAATCGATTGCAGAACAACATCAATTTGACGCGATAAATCTTTCGGACGTTCGACATTTGAAAGAGCCGCACGGCCCGAGGCAGTGATCAATAAACGTGCGGCACTGCCCCGTGCAATCCATTCAGCAAAACCTCGTTGAACAAGACGATCTCCGGTGCGGGCACGCACAAGAGAAACCGCAAGCGTGATGCCCTTATGCCTTCGCGCAAGCGCAAGATAGCCTTCCCGTAAAGCGCGCGCGCCAAAGCCGCCTTCGACCGCAAGAGCCTCAAGACAACGCCGATCTTCAGACGTGAGAGGTGATGAATGTTGTGAAGAATTATCTCGCGCTTGGTTCATCCGCCCGTCTCCCCTCTTGGTCAATTTCCCTAAGGGAAGAGTAGAGAGGAACATCGCAAAGAAGTCAAGAAATTTATGATTATTTTCCTAGATTGATCGCGGCCGAACTTCCGTAAATGGCGTCATTCCTCGGTGCATGTCTTTCGCTCACCCGCGCCTGAAGGCATTTTTTGGCAGCTGGTCACACCGAGATGACGCGTGGGTTTTGGCGCACCCGCGACCTGAACACTTTTGGGCATCGCGACATTTGCGGGGAGTTGATCAGCGGGCAAAACACGATTCCGTGTCGCGCCATATTGCACCATCACCGCTGCGCCAGGTTGAAATACGGGATCTTCCGTCGCTTGGCGCTGATCGATCACTTCTGTCGATCCATCAGTAAAGGCAATTGTATATTCATATCCATTGCCGGTCTCGATCATTTGTTGTGCAACGGCGCCTGCAAGTGCACCGGCAAGCGCCCCTTCCAACGCTGCCGTGCGCGTGTTCCCGTAACCCGCGCCCGCAGCACCTCCCAAAAGAAGACCACCGCTTGCCCCCAAACTCGGATCAGAGCGGATATTGACTTGTTTCACCGCCAAAACGGTACCGAACTTCACCTTATAGGCCTGCCCCGCATCGCCAATCGCAACATCATTGACGCTGCGATTGACGCAAGCCCCCAGCGGCAACGCAAAGATGCACACAGCTAAGAGGCCGATCCCGAACTTTCTAAAAACCATAATCCGCCCCCACCTCTCGAAAAACATCTGGAACCGCTCGTGAAAAGCTTTTCCCCATGGTGACGGATTTCTCGGCTTCTTGTACCTGTCACATGTGACAGGGTGAGATCGTGTAAAGGAGAGTAAAGCGATGGCGCTGCATTTCGACGATTACGAATTTTTCCGCCGCCGCCACCGGCTTCTTGATGCGATGGAAGAGCGCAAGCTCGATGGCGTTCTCCTTTTCCAACAAGAGAGCATGTTTTGGCTCACCGGCTATGACACATTCGGCTTTTGCTTTTTCCAGGCACTTTACTTGAGTGCTGACGGCAAAATGGCGTTACTCACCCGTTCAGCGGATTTGCGACAAGCGCAGCACACATCAAATCTCACCGATATTCGCATTTGGAGAGATGGCCGCGATGCGAACCCCGCGCGTGATCTTCTCGCGATGGTGAAAGATCTCGGTGGCAGTGGCAAACGCATCGGCGTTGAATATGAAAGCTATGGGCTTGTTCATTCTAACGGGAAAAAACTCGAAGCCGCTTTTGAGGGTCACGCCACTTTGATTGATGCGTCCGATATTGTGACGCGCTTGCGCGCCATTAAATCCGAAGCTGAAATTTCCTATGTGCGGGAAGCGGCGCGCCTTTCAGACCTCGCTGATCGCGCCGGCATTGATGCAATCCATGCGGGTGCTGATGAAGGCGATATTCTGGCTGCGCAGCATAATGCGATTTTCAAAAATGGCGGCGATTATCCGGGGAATGAATTCATCATCGGCTCAGGCCGCGATGCGTTGTTATGCCGTTACAAAGCCGGACGTCGGAAACTTGATACGCAAGATCAAATCACACTCGAATTTGCGGGCGTCTATCGCCATTATCATGCGGCTTTAATGCGCACGATCGCCGTGGGTACACCACGCCCACTGCACATCACCTATCATCAAGCCGCGAAAGACGCGTTGCTTGCCTGCGAGGCGGCGCTGAAACCAGGCGCAACCGCCGGCGATGTATTTGCCGCGCACACGCGCGTGTTAGACGAGCATGGACTTTCCTCTCATCGGCTGAATGCTTGCGGCTATTCCCTTGGCGCCAAATTCACACCGAGCTGGATGGATTGGCCGATGTTCTACGAGAACAATGACTGGGTGATCGTGCCCGGCATGGTGATGTTCGCCCATATGATCCTGATGGATTCGGAGACCGAAACAGCCATGTGCCTTGGCCGCACCTATCTTGTGGGCGAGAAAGGCGCGGAAGCGTTAAACGGGGCTGATCTCAGTCTTTTCCAAAAGTAGTCTTTGGACAGACCGAAAAAGCCTAAAGTTTGATGTGGTTTGAGGGCTACGCCGTGTTGCGGCGGCAGTCCTCGGACTGCTATGAGCGCCTCGGGTCAAGGGCCGTGCGGCCCGGTGTCGATCAGGTAAAGGGACCAGTCCGATGAAGGCAGACGTCAAACTTGTGGCGGGCAATTCAAACCGGGGACTGGCCGAGGCCATTGGAGCCTATCTTTCCGCACCCCTCGCCAAAGCGCAGGTTCGTCGCTTTGCCGACATGGAAATCTTTGTCGAGATCCAAGAAAATGTGCGTGGTCAGGATGTCTTCATCATTCAGTCCACATCCTTTCCGACCAATGATCATTTGATGGAATTGCTGATCATCTCGGATGCATTACGTCGGTCTTCAGCAAAGCGCATCACGGCGGTGATTCCCTATTTTGGATATTCACGGCAAGACCGCCGTGCGTCAGGCCGCACACCGATTTCAGCGAAACTGGTTGCAAATCTCATCACAGAATCTGGTGTTGATCGCGTGTTGACGGTTGATCTCCACGCCGGACAAATTCAGGGTTTCTTTGATATTCCAACGGACAATCTTTTTGCCGCACCTTTGATGGCGCGAGACATCAAAGAACACATGGATATCTCAAATGTGATGGTCGTCTCTCCTGACGTCGGTGGTGTGGTGCGCGCA